>CAMTWQ010000089.1:0-7906 GCA_947085465.1 uncultured Alphaproteobacteria bacterium | reverse complement strand
CGAACTTAATGCAGATTGCTCTAGAGCCTTTCCCGGTCAGGTTGAACCAACCTGACCGGATAAGAAAGGCTCTATTTGAATGTGTTAGACCATTTTTATCCTGATCGGATTGATTCAATCCGATCAGGAAATGGTCTAGTAATGACGGTCACTTGAATTTCTAAATCTCTTAGCATAGTTTCACGCTACCTATCATAGCGTGAGTTACCCCATGGGAGTTTCAGCACAACGCCAATCGCCGTGTATCCAAGTCTGTCAGATAAATGAACAGACGGGGTTTTGCGCCGGCTGTTTTCGCAGCCAGGAGGAAATCGCCCGCTGGCTGCGCTATACCGACGAGCAACGCCAGCTAGTGCTTGAGGGGCTAGGTAAGCGGCGGGCGGATTATTTCGCCTCAAGTGATGCGGATGCGGAGTTCAATTTTTCCCCCTTTGATTATGATTAAGTTAGCGGATTAACCGGGGCATTAACCTTTGTTCTGTAGATGCGGCATAGTATAAGCCGTTTTTCGGGAGCAGATGGGATGTCGAACCGGTTAGGCCTTGCCGCCTTATGCTTGCTGCTGCTCGCCGGCGGGTTATTGCTGTTGTTCCGCCAGTTTCCTGGCGCAGCCAACGAGCAGGGTGAGCAAATCCGGCTGGTGCAGGGATTGCTTATCCTGACCCTGGCGGGCGGCAGTTTCATGCTGGGCTGGAATGAGCGCGCAGGTGTTGCGCTCAAACAGGCGCTGATCTGGGCGGGAATGCTGGTGGTCCTGCTAACGGTCTATGCCTACCGCTACGAATTCGCGAGCATGGGCTTTCGCGTCGCAGGCGTCACTGTTCCCACTATCCCCCTAGCAGCGCCACCAACAACCGGTGCAACCGCTGCTACCACCAGCACACAACCCGGTGTTGTTTATCTGCACGAGGTTCAGGGGGGACACTTCAGGGCCGACGCCTCCGTCAATGGATCCCATGTGCAATTTCTTGTGGACACCGGCGCCTCTTTTGTTGCGCTAAGTACGCTCGACGCCCAGCGGTTGGGCTTCGACCTGGATTCACTCAAATTCAACATTCCTATGAATACCGCGAATGGGATCAACTATGCGGCTGCGGTCAAGCTCGAGGAACTCAGCATCGGTTCGATCAGCCGGCAAAATGTCCCCGCCATTGTACACCGGGAAGGGCTGGAGGAATCACTGCTTGGCATGTCATTTTTGAAATCCATCGGCAGCTTCGAGATGGGCGACGGCGTGCTCATCCTGCGCGATTAACATTTGGAAAACCCGATGATCATCGCGCAAATCAGTGACATGCACATTCAATCGGACCGGCGTCTGTTGCGCGACAGGCATGACAATGCCGGTACGCTGGAAACATGCGTGGCGCAACTCAATGCGCTGAAGCCTGATCTGGTGATTGCCACCGGCGATCTGGTGAATACCGGCGCGCGCGAGGAATATGCGATGTTGCGCGCGCTGCTGACCCCGCTTGAGGTGCCGCTATATCTGACGCCCGGAAATCACGACGACCGGGCGCTGATACGGGAATTTTTTCCGGCGCACACTTATCTGCATACAGATAATGAGCGATTTAATCATGTGATCGGCGCGCAGGGATTGCGGATTATCATGCTGGACAGCCAAATTCCCGGCTCTGACGAGGGCAATGTGGGCGAGGCGCAACTGGCCTGGCTGGAGGCAGAGCTGGCAAGCGCGCCGGGCCAGCCAAGCATGATCGCCCTGCACCACCCGCCGTTTGCTACCGGAGTACGGTTTATCGATAATCACTTTTGCGCCGATGGGCCGCAATTGGGGCGGCTGGTGTCACGCTATCCGAATGTGTTGCGGGTGGTGTGCGGGCATCTGCATCGCAGCATCCAGGTGAATTTCGGCGGCACGATTGGCGCTCTATGCCCCAGCACCGCCCTCACCTTCGGCCTGTCCTTCGCCCCCAAATCCCCGTTGTTCCGCAACGGCGAACCGCCGGGCTATTATCTGCACCTATGGCAGCCGGGCAAGCCGATGATCACCCATATGGTGCAACTGACGCCGGGGAAATAAATAGGGTCAGACTCGATTTAAATTAAATAGGGTCAGACTCGATTTAGGTTAATGCTTGATTTTACATCGAATTCTAAAATTAAATCGAGTCTGACCCTATTTAATTTACGATCAGGAAATGGTCTATGCAGATGAGAGCGGGATTAGGCCGCTGTTTTAACCAGACGGCGTATCTTTGGGCGGCCTGGCTTGTTGCGCGCCTGCCAAAGATCATGCTGCGCTTGCAAATTCAGCCAAAATTCCGGTTCGGTCGCGAGCGCCAGCGCCAGCCTTAGCGCCAACTCGGGACTAATCGGCGCGTGGCCATTCACCACCGACGACATATGCTTGCGCGTCACGCCGAGCGCCTCCGCCGCACGGGTGATCGCAATCCCAAGCGGCCGCAAATAAAGCTCGCGCAAAATTTCACCCGGATGGCCCGGATTACACATTCTGCCCGGCATATTAGTGTTAATCGCCATAATCCACCTCATAGACGTGACCATCCTCGATGCGGAAAGTCACACGGAAATTTTCATCCACGCCTACCGCCCATCTGCCGGCCTGTTTGCCCTTTAGCGGATGCAGCCGCAGGCCTGGCGCGTCCATTTGCCGCGCGCTGGTGGCTACATGCAGCATGCTCAGGATAAGCCGCAAACGTTTCGCATGTTTCACCTGAATCTTCCCGGCATCGCCCGCGTTGGAAAATCGCGCAAGCCCTTTATGCCGGAAGCTTTTTATCATAATGTTTAGGTGTAACATATTTGGTTACATATGTCAAACCCGTACATCCCCCTTCACCGAAACGAAAATGGCGGCCCGCCAAAAACCTGGGGGCCGCCATTTGTGAGATGCCGTATTGCGAAAAACCTATCCGCGCCTGCGCCGCGCCCAGCCAATGCCAGCCAAGCCCGCGCCGAACAGGCTGAGGGTCATGGGTTCGGGAACGCCCGTTACTGGCGGTTCCTCTTCCTCTTCTTGCGGCACAGTGAAGCCCTGAACGACGATCACCTGATTGCTAGAGCCAAATGTGGAAAACAGGAAGTCGCCGCTGAACGGGTCATAAACCCCGCCCTCGGCGCCTGACAAACCAGTGATGAAATCGCGCCGGGTGCCGACGATTGGATCGCCATTGGCGTCAATTTCGTAAGCCCCTACCTCGCCCGTCGAGTATTCAGAGATCAGCACACTATCCAGCAAGAAATCGGGATTGCCATCTTGCACATAGACAATGCCTTCCGGGCCGCCGCCTGGGGTCGCTCTCAGGGTAACGCCAGTGACGTCATAGGTGCCTAGCCCATCCGGCGTCAATGTAATGTCGTACCATTGCCCGCCATTATAGGAGGCCATTTTCATCAAGCCGGCGCCAGGAAAACCCGCAGGCACAAATGTCAGGGTGCCAACTGATGACACAACGCCAAGCGGGGAGAGATCAATGATCTTGTCCGGAGTGGTGCTGCCCGGCTTGATCTGGCCAAGGACATTGTTGGAATAGCCGGTATAGAACAGCACCCCGCCGGGACCGAACTCAAGGCCGCCGTCAATATTGGGCGCGGTGGAATAAGCGGCGGAAGTTCCATTAAATCCGGTAATATGGCCAGCACCGTCACGGGTCACGTCGATGGAGCGAATTACCCCGCCACTATTGTTCGCAGACCCGCCGATCAACAGCGTGTCGCTATCGAGAAACGTCAAGCCGCCGAGAGGGGCCGTAACGCCGCCGGGTGTGCCGAGATCAAGAAAACTGTAATCCGCCGCAAAATCGCCGCCTATTGCGATCGCGTGGGCGGGTGAAGACAGGCCTGCTAACGCTATCAGCGCGGAAACCACAGCCGCGGCAAAGTGTTTATGGGACATGATATGATTCCTTCAAAAATGAGGTTCTGGTCAGCGAAATCAAAGGTTCTTTTACCCTCGCATAGCCTACTCCCCCCCCCCGCGAAGAATCAACCGCGCATTTACAATTTGCTAGTTAATGGGCGTGTGATCGTCATGACCTGTGACGGGCGTCACAGTTTGATCATGATATCAAAAAATGATTGCATTTACGCCGTGACGCGCCTATATTCGCCTAGACCATTTCCTGGCCGGGAAAGGCTCTGAGGGGCCATGAACAAGGCGCAGCGCAAAACCCTGGAGGCGATTTTTTCCGATCCGGTTCCAGCAAAGCTGGAATGGCGCAGGATCGAGGCGCTGTTTGTAGCACTTGGCGCGCGGAAGCAGAAAGGCGGCGGCTCGCGGGTGGCGTTCGTACTCAATGGCGTGCGCGCCGATTTTCACCGCCCGCACCCCGGCAAAGAAGCAAAACGCTATCAGGTCCGGGCGGCGCGGGAATTTTTACAACTGGCGGGAGTGGTTGCATGAACAAAACCTTGATGCACAGGGGCTATGCGGCGCAGATCGCGTTTGACGCGGAGGACCGGATTTTTTTCGGGCGCATCGCCGGGATTGCCGACATTGTGACGTTTCACGGCGACACCGTGCACGATCTGGTGCGCGCCTTTGAGCAGGCGGTCGATGAATATATCGCGCTGTCGGACAAGCTTGGGCGTGCGGCGCAAAAACCCTGTTCGGGCAAGATGATGTTGCGGGTGCCGCCGGAGTTGCATGCCCGCGCCGCAATGCTGGCCGAGGCGTCGGGCAAAAGCCTCAATGCCTGGATGGTGGAGATATTGGCGCAAGCCACCTGATAGGCTACATAGCCGCTAAAACACACCATACCAACAGCAAGGACCGCGCATGTTTCCCAAGCCCCAGGCCAATCTGAAATCCAACACGCCGGAATTCGAAGTGACGCCGCTGGCGGCAGCAACCGGGTTTCGTGAATATGACGCGCGCTGGCTGTTTCCCCAGGATGTCAATCTGATGGGCATTCAGGCGCTGGGCATGGGCATTGCCACGCAGATGCAGCGGTTGGGCATTCGCCCTGTCATCGTGGTGGGGCATGATTATCGGTCCTATAGCCAGTCGATCAAATATGCGCTGATCACCGGGTTGATGGCGTCGGGCTGCGAGGTGCTGGATATCGGGCTGGCTTTGTCGCCGATGGCCTATTATGCGCAATTTGCGCTTGATGCGCCCGCCGTTGCGATGGTCACCGCCAGCCATAATGATAATGGCTGGACCGGGGTGAAGATCGGCATGGAACGCCCGCTGACCCATGGCCCGGACCAGATGGCGCAATTAAAGGAAATTGTGCTGGCGGCGGATTTTATCGAGGGGCGCGGGGCGTATAAATTCATCCCCGATCTGCGCGAAAAATATCTGGCCGACATGACCAAAAATTTCAAGCTTAAGCACCCGTTGAAAGTCGTGGCCGCCTGTGGCAATGGCACCGCCGGGCTGTTTGCGCCCGATGCGTTGCGCGCCATTGGGGCAGAGGTAGTGGAGCTGGATTGCGGGCTGGATTTCACCTTCCCCAATCATAATCCGAACCCGGAAGATATGAAGATGCTGCATGCAGTGCATGACGCGGTGCTGGCGGCGAAGGCGGATGCCGGGCTGGCGTTTGATGGCGATGGCGATCGTTGCGGCGTGGTGGATAATGAGGGCGAGGAAATTTTCGCCGACAAGATCGGCCTGTTTCTGGCGCGCGATTTTTCCGCGCAGCATCCGGGCGCAACTTTTGTCGTCGATGTGAAATCCACCGGCCTGTACCAGACCGATGCGGTGCTAAAGGCCAACGGCGCGAAAATCGATTACTGGAAAACCGGCCATTCGCACATGAAGCGCCGGGTGAAAGAATTGAACGCGCTGGCCGGGTTTGAGAAAAGCGGGCATTATTTTTTCAACCCGCCCTTTGGTCATGGCTATGATGACGGGCTGGTGTCGGCGCTCGCGGTGTGCCGCTTTCTCGATAATAATCCCGGCAAAAAAATGGCCGGTCTGCGCCGCGCATTACCGATGACCTGGGGCTCGCCCACCATGGCGCCGTTCTGCCCCGACGAAACCAAATATGGCGTCGTCGACAAGGTGTCGGCGCATTATGTAAAACTGGCCGCCGATGGGGGCAAACTGCTCGGCCAAAAAATCCGCGAAGTGGTCACCGTCAATGGCGTGCGCGTCGTGCTGGAAGACGGCACCTGGGGTCTGGTGCGCGCCTCCAGCAACAAGCCGTCGCTGGTGGTGGTTGTGGAAAGCCCCACATCCGAGCAAAAAATGCGCGACATGTTCGCCGAGATCGACGCGCGGCTCAGCGCCTTCCCCGATGTCGGCGAATATGATCAGAAGATTTAGCGGGCCGCGCGTCCGGCGCAGCCGGACAATTCCCGCCTATATTCGTCAATCGTTGCCTGTGTGAAGGTTTATTTTAATTAATTAAAACAACGTCTTGTCTGCATATTGCACTGTTCAACGCTTACCTGTGGACAATTGCGCCCATGTTCTATATGTGTCGGTCCCTTGCGGACAGGTTCAACCTGCCCTTAGCCCCCCATTTGCAAATGGAGAGTACGTGCAGGTAGTTGTACGCGATAACAATGTTGATCAGGCGCTTAAGGCGCTGAAGAAAAAATTGCAGCGCGAAGGCGTATTCCGCGAAATGAAGCTGCGTAATTTCTATGAAAAGCCGTCAGAAAAACGCGCCCGGGAAAAGGCGGAAGCGGTTCGCCGCGCCCGCAAGCTGGCGCGCAAGCGGATGCAGCGCGAAAGCGGCATCATCCCCACCTAAATATTTTTCAATTCACGGACAATGTTGCGAGCGTATCGCCCTCCGGGCGAACGCCCAGTATATGCACCTGATGCCACAACGCATAAAATAGCAGCATCCAGGCGGCAATGCCGTTACGCCCACGATGGCGAGAGCCCTCCAAGCTGCGAATCAGCGCTTCAACCGGCTCAGGATGGCATAGCTCCACAATTCCCGGCTGGCGCGCCAGCAACGGCGCCAGGCGCCGGGCGTCCGCGCCAATCCATTCTCCCACGGGAACCGTAAAACCGCGCTTGGGTGAAAACGGCTCCGCCTGCGGCAGGATTTTTTGCAGCCATTGACGCAATAAATATTTTCCCTTGCCCTTGCCGCGCACGATCTTCAGCCGGTCAGGCAAACTAAAAGCCACACGCGCCACTTCGGGATCCAGCAATGGCGTACGCCCCTCCAAACCGTGCGCCATCAAACACCGGTCAAGTTTGATCAGCAGATCGTTCGGCAGCCAGTCTTCACAATCAAGCGCCTGGGCGCGCTGCAACTTGGTGCGGGTTGCATCCGCAACGCGCACCTCAGCCGCGATAATGCCATCCCTCCATGCCGCCGTCTCCCCGCGCAGCAAACCAAGCCCTTCCAGAAAACCGCGCGGCCGCATGGTCCGCCCGCCCAGCCATAGGGGCCGCAGCACGCTGCGGTAGCGTCCATAACCCGCAAACAGTTCATCGCCCCCTTCCCCGCACAGCACGACTTTCAATTCCTTGGCCGCTTCCGCCGCCAATTTGTAAGTGGGAACAATGGCGTAATCAGCAGCAGGGTCATCGACAAACGAGACAATCTCGGGCAGCAATTTCCAGAAATCTTTCTCGCTCACATCGACTTCAACATGCTCGGCGCCAACATGTTTTGCGAGAAGCCGCGCATGGGCGCGCTCATCATGCACGCCGGTTCCTGAAAATCCGGCCGTGAACGCCAGCACCGGCTGCTCATTCAGCCGCGCCATGCAGGCCAGCAGAACAGATGAATCAATGCCGCCGGAGAGAAACAGGCCGTAGGGAACATCCGAACGCTGATGAATTGCAACGCTTTCGAAAAGCACGCGGTCCAGCTCATTCAGCGCCGTGGATTCATCCCAGTTTTCGAAACCGCCGGATGGTAATGCGCGCTGGCGATGGCGTTCAACCACGCGGCCACGCACAGATCGGAAGAGCGTCGTGTAGGGAAAGAGTGTACCTATATTG
>CAMTWQ010000088.1:0-2553 GCA_947085465.1 uncultured Alphaproteobacteria bacterium | reverse complement strand
GCTCGTCAGCCGCGGCCTGGTCGATGTTGATGCGCCGGTGCAAAACTACTGGCCTGAGTTCGGCCAGAACGGCAAGCAGGACGTGCTGGTCCGGCACCTGCTGTCGCACACCGCGGGCGTGCCGGCGTGGGATCAGCGCATTGAACTCACCGATCTGTATGACTGGGACAAGGTCACGAACCTGCTCGCCAAGCAGGCGCCCTGGTGGACGCCGGGCACTAAGTCCGGCTACCACGCCATCACCCAAGGCAATCTCGTGGGCGAAGTAGTTCGCCGGGTAGACGGCCGTTCTGCCGGCCGATTTTTTGCCGAGGAAATCGCCGGGCCAACCGGAGCGGACTTTCACATTGGGCTTGGCGCCGAGCATGACAGCCGCGTGGCGCCGGTCATTCCTGCGGCGCCATTGCAGTTCGGCGGCAGCGGCGGTAGCGGTGATCATAATTCGATCCCCTACCGCGCCATGAACCCACGCCTGGTGGCCGAGCAGTCCTGGGAGATTCCATGGCGTCGGGCCGAAATACCTGCTGCCGGCGGGCATGGCAACGCGCGCAGCGTGGCCCTGGCGCAAGCGGCAGTGTCGCACGGCGGGTCACTGCGCGGCGTCGAACTGCTGTCAAGCAAGACCATCGATCGCATCTTCGATGTGCAGGCCGCAGGCCGTGACCTCGTGATCGGCATTGGCGTCACCTTCGGCGTTGGCTACGGCCTCAGCTCGCCACGCGCCCCGATCAGCCCGAATGCCCGGGTGTGCTACTGGGGCGGCTGGGGCGGCTCGCTGGTGGTCAATGACGTCGATGCCGGATTCACTATGGCCTATGTCATGAACCGTATGGGCGAAGGCACTGTCGGCGATGACCGTGCGCACACATTGCTGCGCGCGATCTACGCGTCCCTTGGGTAAAGCTGATCGTCCGCGCGTGACCGCGTGACGCCGGCCGGCGAACACCGCCCTGAGATCGGAAAAACAGGGTCAGACTCGTTTAATTTGACTGTCTAATCGAGTCTGACACCCTTGTTGTTTCTTGCTAACCAAACCCCTCACGAAAATTCAAGGCCTTTTAGGCCGCCATCCGCGCGCCATTGATGCAGGATGTCGAAGAACTCCTGCGGCCCGCCGCCATAAGAGCCGGCGAGGAAGCCTTTTGACGGGTCGCGCGTGTTGCCTTCATTGTTGTAATAGCCCGGCGTGCATTCGGCATAATAGCGCGCGCCGAGGCGCGCCTTGCTGCGCATGGTGTGTACCCAGTCTGTCTCCGCCGCAGCCGTCACTTCGACGCTTTTGACATGGCGGTCCATGGCGTGCCTGATGACATAGGTGATATGTTCCGCCTGTTCGTTCAGCAGGTGCGTAAAGTTTGGCGGAAAGCCCGTCTGCGTGTAGCCCATGAAGAAGCAGTTCGGGAAGCCATTTGTGTATAGGCCGTGGAAAGTGGCAAGCCCATCGGCCCATTTTTCGCCCAGCCGCACCCCGTCGCGGCCGATGATGTCGTAACCGGAGCGCTGGGTGTAATTGGTGCCGACCTCAAAGCCGGTGGCGAAGATCACGCAATCAACTTCATATTCCTTGCCGCCGGCCACCACGCCTTTCTCTGTCATATAGTCCACCCCCTTGCCGCCGGTGTCCACCAGCGTCACGCTGGGGCGGTTATAGGTGTCCAGATATTTGTCGTCAAAGGTCGGCCGCTTGCAGAATTGCCGGTAGTAGGGCTTGAGCGCCTCCGCCGTAGCCTGATCCTTCACGATGGTTGCGGCGCGCGCGCGCACCTCCTGCATTTTCTGAAAGTCGGCAATTTCGGTGAGCGCGGCGCGCTCCCGCAAGCTCAGGTCCGGATTCGATTGGGTTCCTGTCATCCCGGTCAGGTTGCGGAAGATGTGGGTCCAGCCATCGCCCACCAGATCTTCGTCCTGATGCCCGCCGGCTAGCAGAATGTTGAAATTGTCGATGCGCCGTTTCTGCCAGCCCGGTTGCAGGCTTTTCACCCATTGCGGATCGGTGGGACGATTGGCGCGCACGTCCACCGATGACGGGGTGCGCTGGAACACATACAACTGCTTCGCCGCCGCGCCCAGATGCGCAACGCATTGCACGGCGGTGGCGCCGGTGCCGATGATCGCCACGCGCTTGTCCTGAAGGCCGGTCAGGTTGCCGTTGGAATCGCCGCCCGTATAGGCGTAATCCCAGCGGCTGGTGTGAAAGGTGTGGCCCTTGAATTTCTCAATGCCTTCAATGCCCGGCAGCTTTGGCTTGTTCAGCGGCCCGTTTGACATCACGGCATAACGCGCCTTCATCCGGTCGCCGCGGTTTGTGGTGATGATCCACCTGGCGTCGTCTTCGTCCCACTCCATCCCGGTCACTTCGGTCTGGAAGCAGGCATCCGTGTACAGATCATATTTTTGCCCGATCTTGCTGCAATATTCCAGTATCTCCGGCGCGTGGGTATATTTTTCCTTTGGGATGAAATTCATTTCTTCGAGCAGCGGCAGATAGATATAGGATTCAATGTCGCACGCGGCGCCGGGATACCGGTTCCAGTACCAGGTGCCGCCAAAATC
>CAMTWQ010000087.1:0-18050 GCA_947085465.1 uncultured Alphaproteobacteria bacterium | reverse complement strand
GAATTCGTCAACGGCGTGGCCGCCCAAAGCGCCAGCGGCATTTACGGCCCGATGCGCGCCTGTGTGGGGATCGTCGGCAATGCGGATCTGCTGCTTGGCGCAAGCGTTGGCAAGGTGCTGGACGCGCATGTGGCGGCGGCGCCCGCGCGCTTTAAGGGCATCCGTCACATCACCGCCTATGACTCGAGTGAAGGAATGCAGAATTTCGGCGGCGCGTTCAAAGGCATGCTGGCCGAAGCGCGGTTTCGTGATGGTGCAAAGGAACTTGTCAAACGCGGCCTGGCCTTCGACAGCTTTTTCTTTCACCCGCAAATTCCCGAACTGACCAGTTTTGCCCGTGCAGTGCCTGACTTGACCATCATCCTGGATCATTTCGGCGGACCGATGGGCATTGGACCCTATGCGGGAAAACGCGCCGAGATTTTCGCCCAATGGAAAAAACACATGTCGGAACTGGCCACATGCCCGAACGTCAATATTAAGATTGGCGGCATTAACATGCCGCTGAACGGCTTTGGCTGGCACAAGCGCGACACGCCGCCCACATCGGAGGAACTGGCCGCCGCAACCAAGGATTATTATCTGCACACCATCGACGCCTTTGGCCCGGCGCGCTGCATGTTCGAGAGCAATTTCCCGGTGGACAAACTGTCCTGCTCATACGGCGTGCTATGGAACGCCTTCAAGCGCATCGCGGCGGGCTTTTCGGCCAGCGACAAGGCGGCGCTGTTCTTTGGTTGCGCCAATCGCGCGTATAGACTGGGCCTGTAGATGTTTGACCGCGCCCAGTGGCTAGCGAAGCTGAGCGAGCCAGCGCTGGAGCCCGCACTGCCGGTGATTGACCCGCACCATCATTTGTGGGATATGCCGGGCAGCCGTTACCTGCTCGACGAACTGCTTGCGGACACTGGCAGCGGCCACAATGTGGTGGCCACAGTGTTCGTTGAATGCCGGGCGATGTGCCGCAGCGATGGGCCAGTGCATCTGCGTCCGGTGGGCGAGACCGAGTTCGTCAACGGCGTCGCCGCGCAAAGCGCCAGCGGCATGTACGGGCCAACGCGCGCCTGTGCGGGGATTGTCAGCCACGCCAATCTTGCGCTGGGCGCGGCGGTGGGCGAGGTGCTTGACGCGCATATGGCGGCCTCCTCACGCTTTCGCGGCATTCGTCATTCCACTGGCTGGGATGCGGATGATGCGATCCAAAACTCCGCCACCAATCCGCCTAAAGGTCAGATGCTGGAGGCGCAATTTCGCCAAGGCGCAACACAACTGGTCAAACGCGGCCTGTCCTTCGATTCCTGGTTCTTTCACCCGCAACTTCCCGAACTGGCCGATTTCGCCAGCAAAATGCCAGATCTCACCATCATCCTTGATCATTTCGGCGGGCCGCTGGGCGTTGGCCCCTATGCAGGCAAGCGGGCGGAGATTTTCGTCCAGTGGAAAAAGACATCACTGCATTGGCGCAATACCCGAACGTCAATGTGAAGATCGGCGGCGTCAACATGCCAGTCAGCGGGTTTGGCTGGCATAGGCGTGACACGCCGCCCACATCGGAGGAACTCGCCGCCGCGACCAGGGATTACTATCTGCACACCATCGACGCCTTTGGCCCGGCGCGCTGCATGTTCGAGAGCAATTTCCCGGTTGATAAGACATCCTGCTCGTATGGAATATTGTGGAACGCCTTCAAGCGCATCGCGGCGGGATTTTCCGCCAGCGACAAGGCGGCGCTGTTCCATGGAACCGCTAACCGGGTTTACCGGCTCGGGCTGTAGCGCAATGATCGGGCAGGCGGGCTAGATGTAACGTCTCAACTGGCCGGCCGCACTAGAGCAGCCCACGATTAAGTGGAGTAACGAAGTGACCCCACTTAATCGCGGAAAGCTGCTCTAACACATTAAAATCTAGAGCAATTTTCTTTATTAAGTTCGAGCCTCATGGCTCGAACTTAATGCAGATTGCTCTAGCGGGAAAACACTGAGATGTGCTGGATTTTACAAGACATTCCCCCCCAGCATATGATAAAAAATACGTGGTGTTCGGTGCCGTGCAGCAAGTCCACCAATGCTGAAATCAGTGATTTGGGGGGACTTGACGATGGTTTGGAGGTTCAGGTTTGCCGTTGCGGTCAGCTTGCTGATAGGCGCACCGGCGGCGATGGCGGCGGTGTCTGCCGAAGAAGCCAAACGGCTTGAGGGTGATCTGACGCCCGTTGGCGCCGAGCGGGCTGGCAATGCGGCCGGCGCCATTCCCGCCTGGGATGGCGGCCTGACCGCGCCGCCGCCAGGAATTAGCTTCACCAAGGGCGGCCATTACCCTGATCCCTTTGCGACCGATCGGCCGCTATTTAAAATCTCCGCCGCCAATATGGCGCAATATGCGGGCCAGCTTACAGATGCGCATAAGGCGCTGCTATCGGCGTATCCCGATAGCTACTTCATGAATGTCTATCCAACGCGCCGTTCTTGCGCTTATCCAGCCCATGTCTATGCGGCGGCAAAGCGTAATGCGCTAACCGGGCAGCTAACCAATGGCGGCAACGGTTTCACCGGCGCAACTATAGCCTATCCGTTTCCGATTACTCAAAACGCGCGGGAAATGTTGTGGAATCATGAACTGCGCTATCAAGGTTATCATGTAACGCGCGAATCCGCCTCCGCCACGCCAACCAAAGGCGGCGACTTTACGCTGGATGTCTCGTTGGATCAGTGGATATACCGGTTCGCCAATCCTGAGCTTGTCAAGGTTGAGGACCTGGAAAATGTGCAGATGCATTTTATTAAGCGGGGCATCAGTCCGCCTAGTAACGCGGGCGCTTTATCGGTCACGCACAATACGATCGATCATACGGTGGATAAGCGCCGGGGATGGGTTTACCGGCCGGGCGAGCGCAAGGTAAAACGGGTTGTCGGCGCGGAATACGATAATTTTATCCCCATCAGTGAGGGGATACGCACCAACGACAATTTCAACATCTTTAATGGAGGCGGCGATCTGTATGATTGGGAGTTTCTGGGCAAGCAGGAAAAATTTATCCCGTACAATAACTATCACTTCGCTTCCCATGATGTTAAATACAAGGATATTCTGACCAAACAGCATTTGAATCCCGAACACCTGCGCTATGAATTGCACCGCACATGGGTGATTGAGGCCAGGCTGAAACCCGGCAAACAGCATCGGGTGGCAAACCTGCGGCGGAAATATCTCGATGAGGATAGCTGGGCGGGGGTGGCGGCGGCCTTATATGATGGCGCGGGCAAGCTTTCCCGGGCGCAGGAGGCGCATATTTTCAACTACTATGACCAGCCCTTGTGCAATATCGGCTCCGACGTGGTTTACGATATCCCGGGTGGGCGGTACCACATCGTCAACATGCGAAATGAGCAAAAACCGGTTAAATTCGAAATCGAACTGCCGCCGGAAAGCTTCACCCCTGAGGGCATGCGGGGCTTAGGCGTAAGGTAAAACGGGGGTGTGAGGGTAAACGGGTAGCATGACTGCGGGCTTTACACATCGCACCATTGCGGATTCCGATGTGGATGCGATTATCGCCGTGTGGAAGCAGTGTGGTCTCACGCGTCCGTGGAATGAGCCGCGCGCTGACATTGCGCTCGCGCGGGCGGGATCAAACTCCACCATACTCATCGGCGAAAATGACCACACTGTTATTGCATCGGTGATGGTTGGCCACGATGGCCATCGCGGATGGATGTATTACCTTGCGGTTGATCCCATCGAACAAAAGAATGGTTTTGGCCTGCGCATGGTTCGTGCGGCGGAAGATTGGCTGAAAGCGCGGGGCATTGAAAAAGTAATGCTAATGGTGCGGCCTGAAAACGAACGGGCGCGGGGATTTTACCATGCGGCAGGTTATGAAGAGGAGCCGCGGATCATCTTCGCCAAATGGCTGAACGGCGTCAGCGGGGGCGTGTGACCCGGCGTTCCATGTCCTGCGCTCACGATAAAACTGTCATGTCGAGACCTGAGCCCTTTTCCACATGTCTAAACAACCTATTGGGACGTTACATCTAACCCCCTATCCATTTGGCCGGGCGTTTTTCCAGCCAGGCGCTCAGGCCTTCCTTATAGTCCGGGTGGGTGATGGCGGCGTTCAACAGCCGCTCGGAGTCGGCCACCGCCTCGTTCACCGGCTGGTGCAGGCCCGCATAAATCTGCTGCTTGGTCATGCGCAAGGATCCAGGGGCGGATTTTTCCACCAGCATGGCGGCATAGCCGCGCACATAGGGCATCAATGCATCGCCGGGCAGCAGCTTGTTCAGCATCCCCATGGCCATGGCTTCTTCGGCCAGAAACACCCGGCTGGACAGCAGAATGTCATGGGCGTGGGTCAGGCCCACAATGCGCGGCAGCACCCAGGAGAGGCCAAACTCGGCCGGGAAATTGAACCGTCCATGGGCGGCGGTGAATTTCGCCCCGGCGGCGGCGAAGCGCAAATCCGCATAGCACGCCAGCACCAGCCCGATGCCCGCCGCCGCGCCATTAATGGCGGCGATCACCGGCTTGCTCAGGCCAAAATGATAGGCGAAGGTGGCGTCAAATTCCGGCCGCACCCCGTAGCCCGGCGTGGCGATATCCGCCGTGACGCCCGCATCGTAGCGGCCTTTCTGCGAATGGCCCTCAAGGGCTGCTGTATCAGCGCCCGCGCAAAACGCCGTCCCCGCTGGGTCACCGGTCACCACGATCACCCGCACCTTCGGGTCGGCCTCGGCCATGGCCAGCGCCCAGCGGTATTCCATATGCATGCGCCCAGTCCAGGCGTTCATCCGCTTGGGCCGCGACAGGGTGATAAACGCCACCTGGTTTTCTACGGCGCATTGGATAGTCTTGAGTTCCATGGCTAGTCCCTATATGACAGATTCTGATCCAAACCACTGTGCGAGGCGCCATGGCCGAAGATAAACGGCAAGTAGCGATTCCAACTCTGGCCGCTGTCAAGCTGGACACCCCACCTGACCGGGTGTTTGCCGAAGCAAAACCGCAGAGCGATTTCAAATTCGGCGAAGAAACCGTTCGTGTGTTCGACGACATGGTTAGCCGTTCAGTCCCATATTACGATGAAATGCAGCGCATGACAGCCGAACTTGCGCGGGATTTCGCGCAGCCGGGCACCCTGTTATACGACCTTGGATGCTCCACCGCCACCACCCTGGCGTTGCTGCATTATTCGGTTGATCCCAGCGTGCAATTCATTGGCGTGGATAATTCGCCCGAAATGCTTGGCAAGGCGCGCGAGAAGCTCAACGGGCTTGGGATAGAGCGGCAGGTGGAATTGCTGTTGTCCGATATCGAAAAAATGCCGCCACTGCGTGACGCCTCGGTGGTGGTGATGAACCTGACAATGCAATTCGTGCGCCCGTTGCACCGCGAACGGCTGGTCAGGCAAATCTATGACGGCATGGTTGATCAGGGATGTTTTATCTTGATCGAAAAGTTGACCGTTTCCGATAGCGACCTTAACCGCCTCTATATCAACTATTATTATGAAATGAAGCGGCGCAACGGATATTCCGAACTGGAAATTTCGCAAAAGCGCGAGGCGCTTGAGAATGTTCTGATTCCATACCGGCTGGAGGAAAATATCGAGTTGCTGAAGGGCGCGGGCTTTCGCACTGTTGAGATGTTTTTCCGCTGGTATAATTTTTGCGGGATGGTCGCCATTAAATGACTGCAAACAGCTTAGCCATTCAAACCGGCGACTGGTTTTTCAAATACCGCAATTTTGTTTTCCCCGTAGTGCTGATCGCGCTGTTTACGGGTTTTGGGCCATCGCCATTCATGGGAAACGTTGTCATCGACGCGTGGCTTGACATGTTTGGCCTGCAACTGGCGCTTGCCGGATCCGCATTGCGCGCCTGGGTGATCGGGCTTGCCTATATCAAGCGCGGCGGGTTGGATAAGAAAGTTCACGCCGATACGCTGGTGGATAGCGGCATGTTCGCCGTGTGCCGCAACCCGCTATATGTTGGCAACGCGCTGGTGCTGCTCGGCCTGTTTGTGGTGCATAATAACGCCAGCGCCTATTTTATTGGCTTGCCGTTTTTCGCACTCGCCTATTGGTGCATCGTGGCGGCGGAGGAAAAATTTCTGCTGGAGAAATTTGGCGAGGAATATCGCGCCTATTGCGCCCGGGTGAACCGTTTCTGGCCTGATTTCACCCATTACCGCACGGCGGTAGAGGGCATGGACTTCAACTGGCGGCGAGTCGTGATCAAGGATTATTCCACCGTCTACACCTGGGTCGTGGGCATGATCGTGCTGCTCGCCTGGGAGCACGCAAGCTGGAGCGGCACGCCGTTCATGGATGCGGCGCTGCCGGTTATCGCGCCGCTTGGGATCGCAACGGCATTGGTAATACTCGTCCGTGTGCTGAAAAAACGCGGCATGCTGACAGAGCACGCTGCGTAATTTTATAAAAGAAGACGCCTAATGCATGGCAAAAGATCATCCCTTTTTTTGGGTTTGTCATTAATGTTCCCTCCTCAGGCCGAAGGGAACTATATGTTCATGAAATGTTCTTAGCAAGCCTTATCATATAATTTTAGTACAAGACTCGTGCCTACCTAAACCAGATCGTAAATCTTAACAGGCATGCTATTATGAACACCAATGCCATCCTCGGAAGGCCAGTCACTATGAAAACAATCGCGGTTGAAATTGACGCGCAGGGCAGAGTCCATCCGCTGGAGCCAAAATTGCGGCTGCCGCCAGGACGGGCTTTGCTTACACTGCTTGAACCGGCTGCGGGGGATAGTGCGCTGCTGGCCGAACACGCGCTGGGGCAGGATTGGCTGCGGCCGGAGGAAGATGCGGCATGGGCCCATTTGCAGCCGGACAAATCGTAATTCTGCCATTTCCATTTTCGGACCTGAGCTAAAGCAAGTTCCGCCCGGCGCTGCTGTTGGCGGATGCGGGACGGGGAGACTGGATTGCTTGTCAGATAACCAGCAACCCGTACGCCGACACACATGCTATTGCACTGACGGATTCAGATTTCCTTTTGGATGGTTTGCACCAGCTGAGTTATGCAAGACCCGGGAAATTATTTACAGCCAGTGAGGCCTTGTTCTCCGGTAGCGCGGGTATTTTAGCGGACGCCACATTAAACCAGGTGCGCGAGGCAGTGGCAAGGCTGGTTAAGGGTGAGTTTGCTCCCCCTGCGTAAACTGAAAAAACGCGGCATGCTGTCCGAGCATACCGCATGATTTGATCACACCGGAATGCCAAGCGTCAGTTTGGCGAAATTGGTGGCGGTTTTATAATCCGCCTTGCCGTTGGCGGCGCGCAGCGGGGACTGCGCTGGGAGCATCCGTTTTGGAACCTTGTACGCCGCCAGATTTTGGCGCACATGGCTGCGCAAATCTTCCTCGTCGAAATTGACCCCGTCCTTCAGCTTAACGACGCCTGTCACCGCCTGGCCCCATTTTTCATCGGGAACGCCAACGACCAGCACATCCTCCACCTTTGGGTGGGTTTTGATCACTTCCTCGACTTCTTCGGGATAGATTTTTTCGCCGCCGCTGTTGATGCACACCGAACCGCGCCCAAGCAGCGTTAACGTGCCGTCCTTTTCCACCGTGCACCAGTCGCCCGGGATCGAATAACGAACCCCGTCGATGGTTGGAAAGGTTTTCGCGGTCTTTTCCGGATCCTTGTAATAGCCAACCGGAATGGCGCCGCTGCGCGCGATAAATCCTGGCGCGCCGCTGCCCGGCGCCACTTCACGGTGATCCTCGGTAAACACTTTGCAATTTTCGCCGATGGTGAATTTGGCGACCTGCGCCACGCCTTTGGATGTGGTGTCCGAGCGGCCAAAGCCCACGGCCTCCGAAGCGCCAAAAGAATCCATCAGCACCATGCCCGGATTATGCGCCAGCAGGCCCTGTTTTACTTCCGGGCTCCACATCACGCCGGAAGAAACAATGCCCAGCAAGGAAGAAAGATCATATTTCCCCTGGTTTTCATCGAGGCAGCGCAGCATCGGTTTGGCGAACGCATCGCCAACAATCGCGATTGAGTTAACCTTATAGCGCGCAATGGTTTTCCACAGCGCATCGGCGTCAAGACTGATTTCCGGCGTCGTCACCACGCAGCCGCCCTGAGTCAGCGAATTCACCGAAGAGAGCATCGCTGTGCCATGCATCAAAGGGCAGGCGGCGCTAAGCTTGCCATGAAACGGGTATGCCGCCACCCGTTCGCCATGTTGTTTCGCCGATACCGCCAGGGGCGCCGTGGGATTAAGCGGCGAAAGCCCGCCGCCGAGCGCTGTCCATAAGGTTTCATGTTCCCACATGACGCCTTTCGGCATGCCGGTGGTGCCGCCCGTGTAGATAAACATCAGGTCATTGCCGGATCTCTCTATATTTAGTTTAGACGCATCGCCGCTGCTGGCCAGCGCCTCAAACGACATGGCGAAATCCGCAACGGGCGCATCAGCCGCGTCACAGGGAGGAACCTCGACCCATAATTTGATTTCCGGAAGGCGCGCCCGCAACGCCCGCACCTGTTCACGGAACTCGGCGTCATACACCACAATGCGCGAATCCGAATTATCGAGAATGTACCAAAGCTCCTCATCCAGATAACGGAAGTTGACGTTCACATGCGTCAGCCGCGCCTTGAATGCTGCGGTAAGGGTTTCCGAATAGGCCGTACCGTTGCGCATATAATGCGCGATCTTGCCGCCAGTTATGGCGCCAGCCGCCAAAAAATGCCGGGCCAGGCGATTGGTGCGGGCCATGAACTCGCCCCAGGAAATTACCCGGCCTTCGCCACCGCTTGGTCCCGCATGAATGAGCGCTGGTTTATCAGCGGGTAAATGCTCCGCCACCGCCTCGTAAATATCGGCGAAATTCCAAGCCATAGCCATCCTCCTGCAATTTCTTATAATTAACCGGCTGCTCTCTATCGGCAGCCTGGACCATTTCCTGATCGGATTGAAGCAATCCAATCAGGATAAAATGGTCTAGCGAGGATCATACCCCGTCGAGCAGCTCAACCGCCGGCGCGCCATCCATGCAGGCGCCCATTTTCTTGCCGCCTTCCTTGAAATGCGGATAATTGCGGTGCGCGGCGACGGCCTCCATGTCCTTATATTGCTCCAGCACAACATAAAGCAGGGGGTCGGTTTTAGTCTTGTGCAGGGCGTAAAAATTATTGCCCGGCTCGTTCTTGCGCACCGCCGCCGCCAGTTCTGTAAAGATCGCTTCAAACTCGGCGTTTTTGCCGGCCTGGATTCTGATCTTTGCGATGATACCTACTGTCATTTCCATCTCCCTTTGCTGGTTGTAAAACTTATTCGGGGGCTAGCTCCAGATCTTCACGCAGGGTCTTTGCCGCCCGCCAAAAATGATACGCCGACCACACATAGATTGTACAAGAAATCAGCAGGGCGTAGCGCAGCGATTCTTCACCATAAGCAGGGGCCAGAAGATCGCTCATGATGCCCACCGCCTGCGGCCCCAGCCCCAGGCCAATGATATTAAGCACAAAAATCAAAAACCCGCTGGCCATAGCGCGCATCCGCAACGGTGACAGGGTCTGGGTCATGGCGAACGCCGGGCCAAGATAGGTATTGACGAACAGCACCGGTAAAAAAATAAACGCCAGCGCCAGCATCGGCGTATCTGATAGATAGCTCGCCGCCGCCAGCGGCGCCGCCAGAAATATGCAGATCCCCGGCAGCCACATTTGCCATCGCATATCGCGCTTGGACAACAAGTCGGACACATAACCGCCGGTTAACGCGCCAATTGCGCCACCGCCGCCAATGATGAACGCCAGCCAAGCGCCAATCTCGGCGCTTTGCATATGATGGCTGCGCGCCAGAAAGCTCGGCATCCATTGATAGATTGCATACGTGCCAAAGGCCTGCAACGCGCCGCCGAACGCCAGATGCCAAAACGACGGGATCCTCCACATGTGGCGAACCACCTCCATAATCGGCGGCGTATCGGCTTCGATCTTGATCCCCCCCTGGGAATGGCCGCGCGGCGGCTCAGCTAGCGTAAAACGCAATATCACCGCTAATATCAAGCCAGGAAGCCCGAGTGCGACAAACGCCATCCGCCAGCCATACGCCTGCTCAAGCCAGCCGCCGAACAGATAACCAACCAGCAGGCCCAGCGGCACGCCCAGCGCAAAAACCCCAAGCGCCGTCGAGCGGTTCTGAACCGGCACATAATCGGCGATCAGCGAATGCGCCGGCGGGCTGCCGCCCGCTTCGCCAATGCCGACGCCGGTGCGCGCCGCAAGCAATTGCCCAAAATTTTGCGCCATACCCGCTAAAAATGTCATCAGGCTCCACAGGCTGAGACAGACGGTAAGAATATTCACCCGCGAATATTTGTCGGCGAGCTTGGCGATGGGTAGACCCAACACCGAATAAAACACCGCAAACGCAAGGCCCGAAAGAAAGCCAAGCTCAGTATCGGAAAGCTGCATCTCCTTTTTGATCGGCTGCATCAGGATCGAGAGAATTTGCCGGTCGGCGAAATTGAATAAATACACCACGGTCAGGATGCCGATCGCGTACCGCACATAACTCGGGCTATAGCTCACCGGCGGCTTTTCCAGAAGCGGAGCGGACTGCGCTGTTTTATCCATGCCTGCCATGACCGCTTAAATGCCTAATGCGCAATCGCCAAGTCCTTGGCCAGGGTTTTTGACGCCAGCCAGAAATGGGTGGCCGACCACAAATGCGCCATGGATACGCATAACAGCGCATAGCGCAGGGCTTCCTCGCCGTATAAGGGGCGCAGCCCATCGCTAAGAATGCCAACCACCTGCGGCCCGATACCCATGCCGATGAAGCTGCTCATAAATAGCAGTATGGCGGAAGCCATGGCGCGCATTTTGAGGGGGGCAAGCGCCTGCGCCATGGCAAACACCGGGCCGTGATACAGATTGGCAAAGATGATCGGCACGGCAAACCAGGCAAGCGTTGCAAATGCCGTTACGGAAAGATAAATCCCAAAGTTGAACGGCACCGCGAGCAACCCGCCAAGCGCTGGAATCCATAATTGCCAGCGAATATTGCCTTTCGCCAGATGATCCGCCAGATAGCCGCCCGCCGCCGTCCCAATGAGGCCGCCAATACCCAGAATTAACGCCAGCGCCGTGCCGACCTCTGCACTGGTCATGTGATAGCTGCGATGCAGAAAGCTTGGCATCCATATAAGCACGCCATATCCAGCAATCGCCTGGATGCCAATGGCCAGCACCAGATGACGGAAAGATTTTCGTTTCCACATGGTGCTGGCGACTTCACGTAACGCCGGCGGTTCGGCATCCACGCCTGTCTTGCCATCCGCATGACCGCGCGGCGGTTCGCGCAGAGTAAGGCGCACCACCGCCGCTATCAGTAAACCCGGCAGGCCAACCGCCAAAAAGGCAATGCGCCAGCCGTAAAAATGCTCCAGCCAGCCGCCAGCCGAAAAGCCAATCATTACGCCAATGGGAATACCGAGCGAATAAATCGCCAGCGCCGAACTGCGCGTTTCAACCGGAATATGATCGGCAATCAGCGAATGCGAGGATGGGCCGCTGCCCGCTTCGCCCACCCCCACCAGAATGCGGGACGCCAGCAATTGCCAGAAATTTTGCGCCAAACCGCAGACTGCGGTCATGAAACTCCACAGCGCCACGCTAATGGCAATGATATTTACACGCGAACTTCTGTCCGCCAGCCGCGCGATGGGAATGCCAAGCGTCGCATAAAACAGCGCGAAAGCAATGCCAGACAAAAACCCCAGCGCGGTATCGGAAATCTGCATCTCCTGCTTGATCGCGGGCAGCAGGATCGCCAGAATTTGCCGGTCTACAAGATTGACCGCATAGACCATTGTCAGCACACCGATCATATACCGGATATATGGCTTGCTAAACAGCGCCGCCGGCGCGTGCTCCGGGATCAACGCCGCGGTGGCGGCTACTTCCTCGTCAATGACAGTCATGTTGCTTTTCCCCCATTAATTGCCCGCTTGCGCCAGATCTTCACGCAGGGTCTTTGCAGCAAGCACAAAATGATACGCACCCCATACATAAAACATTGAAACCAGTAACATCGCATAGCGCAAGGAATCATCGCCATAGGCCGGGCGCAGCAGATCGCTCATGATGCCCACCGCCTGCGGTCCTAGCCCAAGCCCGATCAGATTGATCACAAAAAGCAGCACCGCGCTGGCCGTCGCGCGCATGTTTACGGGGGCGAGCGTCTGTGTCATGGCGACTGCCGGCCCGAGATAAAAACTGATAAAGATCATTGGTATAAACAAATAGCCGAGCGCCATTGCCGTCATTTCGGACAGATAAACGCCGAACGCGAACGGCGCGCCCATGGATGCGCCAAGCGCAGGCAGCCATAATTGCCACCGCATATCGCGCTTTGATAGACGGTCGGCTAAATATCCCCCGCCGGCCGCGCCGATGGCGCCGCCCACGCCAATGATCAGCGCCAGCCACGAGCCGATCTCGCCGCCATTCATATGATGGCTGCGGTGCAGAAAGCTCGGCAGCCATTGAATGACGCCATATCCCGCAAACCCCATCAATGCGGCGCCGGCCGCGATATGCCGGAAGGTGCGCAACCCCCACATATAGCGCACCACCTGTTTCATCGAGGACTGTTCTGCATCCTGTTTGACGCCGCCCTGCGAATGGCCGCGCGGCGGTTCTTTAAGCGTAAGCCGTAAAATCACAGCTAAAATCAAACCGGGCGCGCCGACAGCGAAAAACGCTATCCGCCAGCCGTAAAGCTCTTCTAGCCAGCCGCCGATAAGAAAGCCGGCCAGCAAACCGAGTGGCACCCCAAGCGAGAAGACGCCAAGCGCCGTAGAGCGATTTTGAATTGGCACAAAGTCGGCGATCAGTGAATGCGAGGGTGGGCTGCCGCCCGCCTCGCCAACGCCAACGCCGATACGGGCCGCCAGAAGCTGGTAAAAATTCCCCGCCATTCCGGAAAACGTGGTCATCAGGCTCCAGATACTCAAACTGATGGTGATGATATTCACCCGCGAATAGCGGTCAGCCAGACGGGCAATGGGAAGCCCGAGCGTCGCGTAGAAAATCGCAAAGGCAATGCCGGAAAGGAATCCCAGTTGGGTGTCGGAGAGTTGCATCTCCTCCTTGATCGGCTGCATCAGGATCGAGAGAATTTGCCGGTCGGTGAAGTTGAATATATATACGACCGTTAATATGCCCACTGCATAGCGCACATAGTTTGCGCTATAGGCAACCGGCAACTTTTGCATGGCCATTTCAGGCAGATCAATTCTCAATGAATGGTCAAGGGCTGGCATGTTGTCTCCCATGGCCATTGCAGCGGGCGTTCTATCTGGCGTTATTTCTTTTTCTTGCGCACTTCACGCCCAAGCGTCTTTTCATAGACGCGCATGATGGCGGTCGCGTCATCGCCGCCATACCCCATGCCGCGCGCCATGCGCATCAGATTATGGGTCTGAACGCCCTGTGGTAATGGAATGCCCAGCTCATCACCCAGCTCCAGCGCCAGATGCAAATCCTTGTACGCCAGATCGATGGTGAAGGTCGCCGACCAGTCGCCGTTCAGAGTCTTATAGGCGACGCCGCGATAACTCATGCTGTTGCCGGAACTGTTGCGGATCACCTCGTTTAAGGCTTCGGGGTCGATGCCAGCCGCTGCTCCCAGCATCAGCCCCTCGGCCGCTGCCGCCATATTGCTGAACGCCAGCATGTTGTTGACGATTTTGGCGATGGCGCCGCTGCCCAGCGCGCCCAGATGGGAAATATTCTGACCAAAACTTTTGAAAATCGGCATGCAGCGCTCATAGACCGCCGCGTCGCCGCCCACCATAATGGCGATGGTTCCCTTTTCAGCGCCAATCGCGCCGCCAGACACGGGCGCATCCAGCGTGGCGATGCCCTTGGGCGCTAGCGCCGCCGCGATTTTACGGATCATGATCGGCGAGTTGGTGGACAGATCAATATAGATCGTTCCCTGTTTTGCGCCCTCGATAATGCCGTTTGGCCCTAGCGCCACCGCCTCCACATCCTTCGGCATCGGCAGTGAGGTCATCACCACATCCACCTGGGATGCGACATCCTTGGGAGAGGTTCCAGCCCTCGCGCCCAGATCGGTGCAGGCCTTGATCCCTGCGGCGCTTAAATCAAACACCACCACGTCATGGCCGCCCTTGATGATGTTGCGGCACATTGGCCCGCCCATATGGCCGACCCCGATAAATCCAACCTTCATGTCACTTCTCCCTGCTGTGATGCTCCGTTGACGGAGTGTAGCGGCGGCTCTAACAGCCCCGCCATTATTATAAAGTGTCGCCTCAATCCGTCAGCAAACCACCCGGCAAGCCGTCAGCCTGTTTTTCGCCTTTCAACGCCTTGCAGTTCGCCGCCCAATCATAGCCCTGCAAGATGCGCTTATTGCGGGTTTCGATAATATGACGCAGGCTTGGATCGGTGAAGATATAGAACTGATCTTCTAGAATGGCTTCCAGCACCTGGCGGCCGACGGCGTCGGGGTTAAGCCCTTTGGCCAGTTCAGCAGCCGAGATACCCTTGTCGCTGGGCTTCGACGCGCCGCCATATTCATCCTGCCGGTTGCGGGTCGATGTGGCGATATTGGTGGCGACCAGGCCCGGACACAGCACCGAGGAGCCAAGATTATCTTTGCGGTGTTCCGCAGCGAATGTCTCCATAATGCCAACGACGGCGAATTTCGTGGCGTTGTAGGGGCCTGCGCCGCGCAAGCCGGCCATGCCCGCCATTGACGCCGTGCTGACCACATGGCCGCCTTCGCCGTGCGAGAGGATCAACGGCACAAAGGCTTGCAGCCCATGCACGACGCCCCACAGATTGACGTCCACCACCCAATGCCAGTTGCGCATGTCGCAGGTTTCGCTTCTTCCGAACACGCCGATGCCCGCATTGTTGCTGATAATGTGCACCTTGCCGAACGTATCCACCGTCTTTTTAGCGGCGGCGTGCATCTCGTCCAGTTTGGTCACATCAACCTTTACGCAGGCGGCTTCAAGGCCCTTGGCTTTCAATTCGTCCACCGCGCGCTGGGCAGGGCCCGCTTCAATGTCGGCGATCATCACCTTCATGCCCGCCGCCGCAAAGGCGCGGGCCATGCCAAGCCCCATGCCGCTGGCGCCGCCGGTGATGAACGCTACTTTTCCTTTTACGTTTTTCATTTTTTCTCCGCCGGCGTTTCTAGCACCGGCGTCTCCCTGCTATGGGGGCGACAAGCCCTCCGGTTATTATATCCTGCGGTTCTTTGACAACAGGCAGCTCAAACAGTTATCCCGGCAGCATTCCGGATTGCTTGACGCCCTCAAGCGCCTTGCACTTATCCGCCCAGTCATAGCCCGCCATCAGCCGCCTGTGGCGGGTTTCGATCAGCTTGCGCATGGATGGGTCGGTGAAAATATAGGGCTGGTTATCGATGATCGCTTCCAGCACCTGCTTGCCGACATGGTCCGGGTGCAAGCCGTTAGCCAAGGTGTCGGCGATTTTTTCTTTTTTGCTGGGGGGCGCCGCGCCGCCATATTTGTCCTGGCGGTTGCGCGTCGAGGTGGCGATATTGGTGGCGACGGCGCCGGGGCACAACACCGAGACGCCAAGCCCGGTATTGCGATGCTCGGCCATCATTGTCTCCGCAATGCCGACAACCGCGAACTTCGTTGCGTTGTAGGGCCCCGCCCCGCGCAGGCCAATCATGCCCGCCATCGATGAGGTGGTGACCACATGGCCGCCTTCGCCGTGCGACAGGATCAGCGGCACAAAGACCTGCAATCCGTTCACCACGCCCCACAGATTAACATCCACCACCCAATGCCAGTTGCGCATGTCGCAGGTTTCGCTTTTGCCAAATACGCCGATGCCCGCATTGTTGCACAGCACATGCACCTTGCCGAACGTCTCGATGGTTTTTTTGGCGGCGGCCTGGACATCTTCCAGTTTGGTGACATCGACCCTTACCCATGCGGCTTCCAGCCCCTTGGCCTTCAGTTCATCGGCCGCCTTCTGGGCCGGGCCTGCTTCGATGTCGCCAATCATCACCTTCATGCCCGCCGCCGCAAAGGCGCGGGCCATGCCAAGCCCCATGCCGCTAGCGCCGCCGGTAACGAAGGCTACTTTTCCTTTTACGTCTTTCATCGTTTTCCCCGCTGGCTTTTCTGCGGCCAGCGTCTCCCTGCTATGGGGGTAGTATACCCCCGGATTATTTTTACCCGCCATTCTTTGGTGGCGGGTTGCTTACTTATGCTATCCCGTATGCTATCCCGGCAGCATTCCGGATTGCTTCACACCCTCAAGCGCCTTGCACTTGTCGGCCCAGTCATAGCCCGACATGATGCGGCGGAAACGCTTTTCGACAAAACTCCGCGTTGCCGGATCCGTGAAAATAAACGGCTGGTTATCAATGATCGCCTCCAGCACCTGTTTGCCGACAATATCGGGATCCAGGCCCTTGGCGAGCAGTTCCGCGCTGATATCCATACCACCCGTCAACCCCTTGCCGCCATATTGCTCCTGCCGGTTGCGGGTGGAGGAGGCGATATTTGTGGCGACGGCGCCGGGGCAAAGCACGGAGATGCCAAGGCCGGTTTTACGGTGCTCGGCCATCATGGTTTCCATGATGCCGACGACGGCGAATTTCGAGGCGTTATACGGCCCAAGGTTAGGCAGGCCATACATTCCCGCCAATGACGCCGTGCTGACCACATGGCCGCCCTCGCCGTGCGACAGGATCAGCGGCACAAAGGCCTGCAACCCATGCACGACGCCCCACATATTCACGTCAATCCCCCAATGCCAACTGCGCATGTCACAGCTTTCGCTAGGGCCGCCGACGCCGACGCCGGCATTATTGCAAAGCACGTGAACCTTGCCGAATGTGTCCACCGTCTTTTTGGCGGCGGCCTGAACCGCCTCCAGCTTGGTGACATCAAGTTGCACCCATTCCGCCACCAGGCCCTTGGCCTTTAGCGCATCGGCCGCCTTCTGGGCAGGCCCCGCTTCAATGTCAGAGATCATCACCTTCATGCCCGCCGCTGCAAAGGCGCGCGCCATGCCAAGCCCCATGCCGCTCGCCGCGCCGGTGATAAAGGCGACTTTTCCTTTTACGTCTTTCATTGCGTTCCCTCCGGTTTTTTATAGTTTATCCGACTTTCCCCTTATGTCCACCATGCCCCTTATGTCCAGCAGGGATGGGCGGGACCGCGCACTTGACAACTCACCCTCGATACATACATTGTACATATGATAAGATTTGAGTGGGATACGGCCAAGGCGGCGTCAAATCAAAAAAAGCATGGCGTTTCCTTTGAAGAGGCGCGATCTGTCTTTTTCGATGAATTTGCAACGCAGTTCTTTGATGCTGAAAATTCCGGGGCAGAGGATCGTTTCCTGCTGCTTGGCCTCAGCAGCAGGACAAGAATTCTTATCGTATGCCATTGTGAGCGCGGCGATGGCGGAACCATACGCATCATATCCGCGCGCAAAGCAACCCGGAATGAACGAAAACATTATGAAGGTGCCCAGCCATGAAAGATGAATATGACCTTTCTAAAATGAAGGCCCGCAAAAATCCCTATGCGTCAAAATTGAAAAAGCCCGTCACCATGCGACTTAGCGAGGATGTGATAGGCTATTTCAAGACGATGGCGCAAGAGGCGGACATGCCTTATCAGAGTCTTATAAACCTGTATCTGCGCGATTGCGTTTCGCAGCATCGCAAGCTGGATATCGTCTGGCGCGCCAAGCCTTGATGAATCGTTCAAGTGCAGCCCGCGATTAAGTGGAGTAACGAAGTGACCCCACTTAATCGCGGAAAGCTGCTCTAGACCATTTCCTGATCGGATTGAATCAATCCGATCAGGATAAAAATGGTCTAACACATTCAATTAGAGCCTTTCTTATCCGGTCAGGTTGCTTCAACCTGACCGGGAAAGGCTCTAACACATTAAAATCTAGAGCAATTTTCTTTATTAAGTTCGAGCCTCATGGCTCGAACTTAATGCAGATTGCTCTAG
>CAMTWQ010000086.1:0-22286 GCA_947085465.1 uncultured Alphaproteobacteria bacterium | reverse complement strand
TTCGGTTTCGGCAGCCACCAGATCAGCGAGGCCCTCGACCTCGGTTAAATCCAATTTACCTAACTCAAATGCGCGCCGGGTAAATTCGCCCGCCATCGCCGGCCGCGCCCCCGATAGACGTGATACTACAGAAAGCACCGCATCCAGAACAGCAGTTCCGCCATGTACATGCAGCTCAACTACATCTTCTCCCGTAAAACTAGCTGGCTGTGGAAACCAAAGCGCAAGACCTCGGTCCAAGACGGCTCGATTTTCCGGGTCGATGAAATTACGCAAAACAGCTTTGCGTGGTTCTGGCGTGGACCTATCTGTAATGCGTCTTAGAATTAATTCGGATTGCGGACCAGAAATCCGAATAACCGACACCCCGGCCCGGCCCGGCGCACTCGACAGCGCAAATATAGTATCCTCAAATTTAACCACGGGGGTTTCCCATTCTCCCCAAATCTCCCGGCCCGCTCAATCGCCTTTATTTTTCTTGGCGCCGCCGGAAGCCATATTTGCAAACAGCTCCTGCCAGCGTTCCCAGCCGGGCGCCGGGCCGCCGGGCGTGAGAAAGTTTTTCATCAGCGATTCGCTTAGCTTATGCATATCCATGGCGCTAAGATTGTTTTCAAACTGTGTCTCCATCTTTTCCAGCAGGCGCTGTTGCAATGCCTCGATTTCCGGTAAACCAAAAAAACTGCGGGCCTCTGCCGGGGTACAGTCAACATTGAGCGTTATTTTCATGAGATTTCCCCTAACGAGACGCATGGTTATGGTTGCCGATGGGGCGTCAGTGCCGGTAATGTCCCGGCAGATGCATGTTTGTGGAAGATACACCTAATCGGACCCAGAACACATCCCCAAACATATCCGTAAAAATATCTGGAAAAACAGAAAGTTTATGTCTCGTAATCGCCTAGACCAGGAAACCAGCCCGTATTTGCGCCAGCATCAGGACAATCCCGTTCACTGGTACGCATGGGGCCCGGAAGCCTTCAAAGACGCAAAAAAATATGGCAAGCCAATCATGCTCTCGGTCGGCTATGCGGCCTGTCACTGGTGCCATGTGATGGCGCATGAAAGCTTCGAGGATCCGCAAACCGCCGATCTCATGAATGAACTGTTTGTAAATATTAAAGTCGATCGCGAGGAGCGTCCAGATGTGGACGCGTTATACATGAACGCGCTCTCTTTGTTGGGCGAGCGCGGCGGTTGGCCGCTGACGATGTTTCTCACCTCCGATGGTGATCCGTTTTGGGGCGGAACGTATTTTCCCAAGGAACAAAATTTTGGCCGCCCCTCGTTCAAGGCGGTGCTCACCGAAATTCATACTGTCTATCAGTCGGAACCCGGTAAAGTCGCCAACAACCGGGACGCCCTCAAGGAGGCTCTACGCAACATGTCGCTTACCGCAAACGCCGGAATTATTCAGTTTGATCAGCTTGACCTGGCGGCCCGCAGCCTCACGCGTCAAATTGATCCAATTAGAGGCGGCCTGAAAGGCGCGCCGAAGTTCCCCCAGGCGCCGCTATTCGAAACCATATGGCGCGGCTTTTTACGCAGCGGCGACGAAAACATGCAAAAGGCCGCCACCATCACGCTCGACACCATGAGTCAGGGCGGCATCTATGATCATTTAGGCGGCGGCTTTTCGCGCTACTCCACGGATGAAAATTGGCTGGTCCCGCATTTTGAAAAAATGCTGTATGACAATGCGCAACTAATCGATTTGCTAACCATGGTTTGGCAATCCAGCCATTCGCCGCTTTACGCCTACCGGATATTTGAAACCATCGCCTGGGCGCAGCGCGAAATGATAACGCCTGAGGGTGGTTTCGCATCAACGCTTGATGCGGATAGCGAGGGCGTCGAGGGCAAGTATTATGTCTGGAAAGAGGTAGAAGTAGACAAGCTGCTTGGCATGGACGCGAAGTTTTTCAAGCAGCATTACGATGTCACCCCGGCCGGCAATTGGGAACATAACAATATTTTGAACCGGCTAAAGGATTTCGGGCTGGCGAGCGATGCGGATGAGCGCCGCCTCGCCTTGCTGCGGGATAAATTACGGCATGTGCGCGATAGCCGGGTGGCGCCCGGCCTGGACAATAAGGTGCTGGCGGACTGGAACGGCATGATGATCGCGGCGTTGGCCAACGCGGGCGCCGTGTTCGACCGCGCTGAATGGTTTGAGGCCGCCATGCGCGCCTTCGATTTTGTTGACGAAAAAATGCTGGGCGCAAATGGCCGCCTAAGCCATTCCTGGTGCGATGGCAAAATTTCGGGCGCCGAAATTCTGGATGATTACGCCCAAATGATCCGCGCTGCGCTGCTGCTATATGAACTTACTGGCGCGCAATACTATTTGGATTGGGCCACAAAGCGCACCGTCACGGTCAACGAGCTTTTTTGGGACAGCGAAAACGGCGGCTATTTCTATACGCCAAAGGACGCCAAGGATCTGGTTGCCCGCATGCGCTCTGCCGCTGATCAGGCAACGCCCAGCGGCAACGGCGTCATGGCCAATAATCTGGCGCGGCTTGGCTATCTCACCGGCGATATGTATTACCGCGAGCGCGCCATTGCGGTGGTGGAAGCCTTCGCCGGCAGCCTGGCCAAGAATTTTTTACCGCTGGCGACCCTGCTCAATTGTTATGAATTTATCGAACAAGGCATACAGATCATCATCCTCGGTGATCGCGCTGACAAGCATACGCAAAAGCTATTACAGGCGGTGTATTCGCAATGCGTGCCGGATAAATCGGTGATGGTGATCCCGCCAGAGGCCGAGCTGCCAAAAAACCATCCGGTGCGCGGCAAAACCCAGCGCGACAATCGCGCCACCGCCTATGTCTGCATCGGCACGGCTTGCTCATTGCCGTTGACTGATCCCGGCATGCTGGCCGACGCCATCGATCCAGTGCGCAATCGCGAGGCGCGTAAAACCGCCTCGCGTTTCTAAATCTTGGCATTAAGCTAACAAAGGCTAACAACAACAGGGAGGCACTCATGAGCGGAAAAGAAATCACTATCCCGGTGGATGGCGGTCAGATGATGGGCTATCTGTCGATGCCTAAATCAGGAACTGGTCCTGGCGTCGTCGTAATGCAGGAAATTTTCGGCGTCAATCAGGTCATGCGCGACATTACCGATCAGTTCGCGGCTCAAGGCTATGTCGCCCTGTGCCCGGATTTGTTCTGGCGTATCGAGCCCGGCATCAATATCACCGATAAAACCAAAGCAGAATGGGACAAGGCGTTTTCGCTGTTCGGCAAGTTTAACCGCGACACCGGGATACGGGATGTGGCGTCAACGATTGCCGCGTTGCGCAAAACCCCCGGCTGCACGGGCAAGGTGGGCACGGTTGGATTTTGCCTGGGCGGGCTGCTCGCCTATCTGTCCGCCACCCGCACGGACGCCGACGCGGCAATTGGCTATTATGGGGTCAGCATTCCTGAATTTGCCGGTGAAGCGGCCAATATCAAAAAACCGCTGCTGCTGCACATCGCCGGCAAGGACGGATTTGTCCCGCCTGCTGCGCAGGCCGCCATGCATGCGGCGCTTGACGGCAACAAACATTGCACACTGCATGATTATGCGGAACAGGATCACGCCTTTGCCCGCGTCGGCGGCGAGCATTACGACAAGACGGCCGCCACTATGGCCATGTCGCTTTCACTGGCGTTCTTCAAATCGCATCTGGCGTGATTGTTCAGGCCCCCTTCCCGGCCCTCTCCCTTCACCGGGGAGGGGGATTAGTTTTTTCCGGCAGAAAAATCCTCCATCTCCTGGGGTTTTTTTCAGCGATGTTTTTTGCAATGCCCACACTGGGGCAAAAGGCGCCATCCCCGCCGGATGACACGATGGCCCCGTTTGTGACCGCCAATGTGGAATTCACCCTGGTGCATGAGCTAATGCATGTGCTGATCGATGAGGCTGGCGTGCCGGTGCTGGCGCGCGAGGAGGATCAGGCCGATTACTTAGCCGCCATTACGCTGCTCAGTCAAAAATCAGGCTTCCCCGGCGACCCAAAAAAACCTGCGCCTGGCGCCGCAGATTGGCCAATCGAGGGCGGCCCGCTGGCGCCCGCAGTCATAACCCGCATGCAGGCTATTCTCGACGCCTGGCGGGTGGAATGGACCATCTCTGAACAAGACAATATGGAACTGCCATACGCCGATCCTCACGCCATGGAAATTCAGCGACTGTTTGATATGGCTTGTCTCACCTATGGGCGCGATCCCGAACGGCTAAAGGATTTCAAGATTGCAAATGAATTGCCGGGTGAGCGCGCCGATCTGTGCGCAGAAGATTTCGCCAAGGCCGAGCGCGGACTGGAATTTATCAAAACCACGCTCAAGAACAGCGCAACATCAGCAAAAGGCGCCGGTGATTTTGAAATCCGCCTGATTTACGATCACGCAGTCACATCCACGCACCAGCAATATAAAGCCTGGCTGGAAAACGCCTCAATAATTAAGCCGCTGATTGACGCCATAAACCGGGATTATTATTTGCCGCGCGCCATTGCGGTGCGTTTCCGCCCCTGCGGGCAGGTGAACGCCTATTGGGAGCCAAAAGACGCGCAGGTTAACATGTGTTATGAACTGCTTGACCGGTTTGTGCATCTCACCCGTTTTTATCAACAATATGCGGTTGAGCGGCGCAAAACCGTGCTCGGTACAGCCAAGGCAAAAGGCGCGTTTGATTGATATCAGAGGACAGAAGGCAGAGGGCAGAAGACAGAAGGAAAATCTCCTCTATCTGTCCTCTTCTATCTGTCCTCTGTCTTCTGGCCTCTGATCTACGTATTCATCGAGTTGAAAAAATCGGCGTTGGTCTTGGTGCCGCGCAGCTTGTCGAGCAAAAACTCCATCGCATCAACTGTGTTCATCGGACTAAGAATCCGGCGCAGCACGAACATCTTGGCCAGCTCGGCGGGCGGCACTAGCAGTTCTTCCTTGCGGGTGCCGGACTTGGTGATGTCGATTGAAGGGAAGATACGCTTGTCGGAAACTTTCCGGTCAAGGATGATTTCGCTGTTGCCGGTGCCCTTGAACTCTTCAAAAATCACCTCATCCATGCGCGATCCGGTATCGATCAGCGCCGTAGCGATAATGGTCAGCGAGCCGCCTTCCTCGATATTGCGCGCTGCGCCAAAAAACCGTTTCGGGCGTTGCAGCGCATTGGCGTCAACGCCGCCCGTCAGCACTTTGCCCGAGGATGGCACCACGGTGTTATAGGCGCGCCCTAGCCGGGTGATGCTGTCGAGCAGGATCACTACATCCCTGCCATGCTCAACCAGGCGCTTGGCCTTTTCCAATACCATCTCGGTTACCGCCACATGGCGGGTAGCAGGCTCATCAAAGGTGGAGCTGATGACCTCGCCCTTGACCGAGCGTTGCATGTCGGTGACTTCTTCCGGTCGCTCATCGATCAGCAGCACGATTAAATAACATTCGGGATGATTGGCGGAGATGGCGTGGGCAATGTTTTGCAGGATCATCGTCTTGCCGGTGCGCGGCGGCGCAGTAATCAGCGCGCGTTGGCCTTTGCCTAGCGGAGCGGCAAGATCAATTACCCGCGTGGTCAAATCCTTGGTGTTACCGGTTTCCATGCGCAGGCGCTCATCGGGATACAACGGCGTCAGATTGTCGAAATGCACCTTGTGCCGGATGCGCTCAGGATCTTCAAAATTGATGGTGTTGACCTTTAGCAGCGCAAAGTACCGCTCGCCATCCTTGGGGCCGCGAATGCGCCCCTCCACCGTGTCGCCGGTGCGCAGTGAAAACCGCCGTATCTGATTGGGGCTGACATAAATATCGTCGGAGCCTGGCAGATAACTAGCCTCTGAGGAGCGTAAAAACCCGAATCCGTCCTGCAAAACCTCAAGTACGCCAAGCCCGGTAATCTCAATATCGCGCTCGGCAAGCTGTTTCAGAATGGCGAACAGCATGTCCTGTTTACGCATGGTGCTGGCGTTTTCAACTGCCAGTTCTTCGGCAAAGGCAAGCAGCGCGGCGGGCGTCTTAATCTTTAAATCAGCCAGCTTGATGTTGCTGAGCGGCTCGACCGCCGCTACCTTGGCGGGCCGTTGTTTCAATTCTTTGACTTCCATTGAGGTGTCCTGATTTGCGTGATTTTAAGAGGCTAAATAGCTCTAACGTGAAGGCCCCCTTGTAATTGCAGCTCAACTGATGCGGATGCGATTAAACAAAGACGGCGAGGGGTGTTGAGTGACAGCTTTACAGGCGGGACAGCACAGCCAGAACGGGAATATCTCACAAACGCCGAGGTGCTGGTTCTACGGAATGAACATCCGCTGCCGCACGATGTAATGGTTTCAGCCGCCAAGTCAAATATATATTAGTTGTAAATCTCTTAAAATGGCCGCAGCACGGCCAAAAACACTATAAACCCCATGATAACAAACGGTATCTCGTTGGCGATACGATAAAATCTGGCGGGTTTTATGTTGGCGTCGGCCTCGAACTGCCGGCGCCATTTGCTAAACATCCCGTGCAGTGCGCCAAGCCCCAGCACAAGCGCCAGTTTTACCCAAATCCATCTGGTTTGCCAGTCAATCACCCCCGGCGTCAGAAGCAGCAGCCCGCCAAACAAAAATGTGGAGATCATTGCTGGATTGATAATGCCACGCAGCAACCGCCGCTCCATAATTTTGAAGGTTTCGGACTGAACGCCGCCTGGCGCCGCATCACAGTGATATACAAAAAGCCGCGGCAGATACATCATTCCCGCCATCCAGGCAATTACCGAAATAATATGTAAGCTCTTGATCCAAAGCACATATTCAGTCAATAGCGCAGGCATTCTCAATTCCCCTCAAGACATGATCCCCCAGCGCCGCGCACGCCGCACAGGCGCGGCTGCGCCAAGGCGTTTTGCACCAGCCAAGCTAAACCATTAATAAAATTTTCCTGAATCCCAAGCGCTGGCGCCCGCGCATAGGCTGGCGCGCCACATTCCAGCGCCAACTTTTTATATTCTATATCAAGCTCCACCAGGGTTTCAGCATGTTCGCTGACAAAAGCAATCGGGCAAATTACCAGCGGGATTTTATCCATCGCCGCCGCTCGAACCCGCTCTGCGGTTGATGGCCCTATCCATTTCAGGGGACCGACCCGGCTTTGATAGCTGATTTCCCATTCGGCTGCCGTTAATTTCAAAGTTGCCGCAATCGCGCGCGCGGTCCGGCCTATATGCTCTGGATAAGGATCCCCCGCATCCACTATCCGCTCCGGCAGGCCATGCGCAGAAAACAATAACCGGGCAGGTTGACGATCAGCGCCGTCAAAATAGGTTGGCGCAACAGCCTGAATTTGTGTGGCATGGGCGTTGATAAATCCTGGTTCTTGTGGAAAACAACAAATTTCGTGAACCTCCGCCCGCAACCCCGCCATATGGGTGGCGGCTCTCCACTCCATGAACGATGACCGGGTCGTGGTAGTCGAATATTGCGGGTACAATGGTAATAGCACCACGCGCCTGGGATTAAACTGTTTTACCTGGCGTATAACCTCATCAGCCCGAGGGCGCCAGTAACGCATGACCGTGAAACAGCGCGTTTCACCTAGTCCCAGGGCGTCAAGCCGGACTTGAAGAGCCTCCATCTGACGCAATGTCTGCGGCAGAATAGGGGATCCCCCGCCCATCTGCGCGTAAATTTTTTGCGCCTCATTCGTTCGGCGGGCGGCGATTAAACGGGCAAGCACCCAGCGGAAGGGCTGTGGAAGCCGTAAAATAGCCGGATCACTAAACAAATTGATCAAAAAGGGCTGAACCGCCGCCTGACAATCTGGACCACCCAGATTAAATAAAATTACAGCAATTTTATCTTGCATGCTTAGGGACGCCATTGCTTGATCAGGGCGACCAATTCTTGCACATGTTCTGGTGGTGTTTGTGGCACAATGCCATGGCCCAGATTGAAAATAAATCTAGCCCCATCATATGATCTAGCAAGAATATCCAATATCCGCTGCGCTTCATTCCGCATGGCTTCGCCGCCGGCTACGAGCAACAGAGGATCAAGGTTGCCCTGAACGATAACATCTGGCTGTAAATGTTTTCTTGCCCAGTCAAGTGGCAGGCCATGATCAATACTTACGGCTGTGACTTTAGTTTGCCGGCAGAAATCAGCATAAAGCGGTCCAACACCCCGGGGAAATCCGATAATCGGCACATCGGGAAATGATGCGCGCAACCGTTGCACTATTTCCCGGGTTGGCGCCACGCACCAACGCTGAAATTCCCGTTCTGATAGTGATCCAGCCCAGGTATCAAACAATTGCAGCGCTTCTGCTCCTGCATTTACCTGTGCACTCAAATATTCAACCGTTGCCCCAACAAGCAATTCAATTAGTTGCGCAAAACCGTCCGGATCACGATAAGCGAATTCCCGCGCTGGTAACTGATCTCTCACCCCCTCGCCAGCCACCATATAACTGGCCACGGTCCAGGGCGCACCTGCAAAACCAATTAAAGCTGTTTCCACGGGAAGATTGGCTTTTAACAAGCGCACGGTTTCCAGAACCGGGGCTAAATGGGCCATAATCTGATGTGGCTTCAATGACTCGATAGATTTTTTATCCCTAAGCGAAGGAAATAACAGAGGGCCGACATTTTCTTCAAAACGTACTGTCTGGCCCAAGGCATCAGGGATAACCAAAATGTCTGAAAAAAGAATTGCGGCGTCAAAACCATACCTTCGAATCGGTTGTAACGTCACCTCAGCCGCCAATTTTGGCGAATAACAAAGATCCAGAAAATTCCCAGCCTCACTTCTGGTTTGCCGGTACTCCGGTAAATATCGTCCTGCCTGACGCATAAACCATACCGGCGGCCGCACACTAGCTTCGCCGCGTAAGGTTTTCAAAAATGGTTTTTGTAAAGCGCTAATGACAAAGCCCCTTTGTTTGGGGCGAGTTCATAAAATTATCCACACTTCCCTCCTTCTATATAGAGATATCTATAAAAGGTAGTAATGGTAGTAGATAGGCTGAAGATTGGGGATTATGATTTCTCCACAAATCAATTGGCCATTGTTCTTTTAACAAAACGCTTTTTTGACGGAATTTAACGGTTGTAAGTCATGATTTCCGGATTTCCCCATAATTCCACCATTTGAGGATAAGTCTGCCAAACGGTAATCGCCCTGGTTATTAAATATGCAGGATCATGAGCGAATTTACAGGACTCATGAATCAACCTGATTTATGCCCGTTATACGCATAATTCACATGAGCTTGGATATGGATATAATAAAACAGCCTAGTAATACAGTTAACCCTGAAAGCAGGCTAGGCACCTATTTTCATTTGCATCTGGTTTCAGATGGGACGGGCGAAACATTAAATTCAACGGCAAAAGCGGCAACCGCACAGTTTGATTCTGCTCTGGCGATTGAACATGGTTACGCATTGGTACGCACCCGCCGTCATCTTGATCGTGTGCTTGGGCAAATAGAGGATGCCCCGGGCATAGTTTTCTATACGATAGTGAATGAAGATCTGCGTACTATGTTGGAAGCCCGCTGTGAAAAATTACAGATACCGTGTCTTGCCATTCTTGATCCTATTATTCAGATGATTGGCGCATTCGTAGGCGCAGAGGTAAGCCACAAGCCAGGTGGCCAACACATCATGAATACGGAATATTTTCAGCGCATTGAGGCGCTGCAATTCACCATGGCCCATGACGATGGGCAATCTGAAGGCACATTGAATAATGCGGATGTAATATTGGTTGGGGTTAGCCGGACCTCAAAAACCCCGACCTGTATTTATTTAGCCAATCGCGGGTTAAGAGCGGCAAATGTGCCTATTGTCCCTGAAACATTGTTGCCAGCAAGTTTGGAAACAGCGGACAAACCGTTAATTGTAGGTCTTACAACCAATCCTGACCGCCTGGTGCAGGTACGGCGCAACCGGTTGCTCTCCATCCATGAAGACACGGAAACAATATATACAGATATTGATAAAGTAGAGGAAGAAGTACGCCACGCCCGCCGATTATTCACCCGCAAAGGCTGGCCGGTAATTGATGTTACCCGCCGCTCAATAGAAGAAACGGCGGCGGCTATTCTAAACTTACTGTCTGAACGGCAAAGCAAATGAACAATGCCATGATTGAACACCGTCGCGCGGGCGTCGTTGGCTGGCCGGTCAGCCATTCCCGTTCGCCTGTTCTGCACGGGTATTGGTTAAAGAAATACGGCGTTCAGGGCAGCTATGAACGGATTGGGATTGCGCCAGAAAATTTTACAGAGGCGTTTCGTGCACTGGGAAAGAACGGATTGGTCGGCGTCAATGTCACCTTGCCGCATAAACAAACAGCAGCCGCGCTCTGCGATGAACTGGATAAGCTTGCTGCGCGCTTAAACGCCGTAAATACGGTTGTCATTACAAAACAAGGCCGGTTTATTGGTTCGAACACCGATGGCTTTGGATTTATCGAAAATCTCCGGCAATCGGCGCCTGAATGGTCTGCGGCTGCTGGTCCTGCTGTAATCCTTGGAGCGGGCGGCGCCGCGCGCGCCGTAACTGCTGCGCTGCTTGATGCAGGCGCCCCGCTGATCAGGCTGTTTAATCGCACCCGTGCGCGGGCCGAAGCGATTGCGCGCGATCTCGGCCCGTCAATAACCGCAGGGGATTGGGTGATGCGCGCCGAAGGGTTGAGAGACGCGGCGCTGCTGGTCAATTGCTCAACCCTTGGAATGCAGGGGCAGCCTGGCCTGGAGCTGCCGCTTGAACAATTGCCGCTAGCGGCGCTGGTCAATGATATCGTATATACGCCGTTGCAGACTGACCTGCTTTTGCGGGCAAAGGCGCGTGGAAACCGGGCTGTTGATGGCCTGGGCATGTTGTTGCATCAGGCGCGTCCGGGATTTAACGCCTGGTTTGGGGTGATGCCGGAGGTTGATGCGGGATTGCGCGAAGCCATTCTGCGGGATATTGAAATGCAGGCAATCTGATAGGGATACATACATGGTAATCGTCGGCTTGACCGGCTCCATCGGCATGGGCAAATCGGAAACCGCCAAAATGTTCCGCCAGCTTGGCGTCGCCGTATATGACGCAGATGCCGCCGTGCACGGAATTTATGCCCCTGGCGGGCCGGCGGTGGCGCCATTGGAAGCGGCCTTTCCTGGCGTCACAGGCGCTGCGGGGGTTGACCGTGAGGCGCTTGCGAAACGCGTGCTCAATGATCCCGCCGCGCTGAAGAAATTGGAAAGCATTGTACACCCGCTGGTTGGCCAGGTGCAGCGCGATTTTCTCATCAACGCGGCTGCGGGCGGCGCCGAACTGATTATTATTGATGTGCCGTTGCTGTACGAGACCGGCGGCGAAAAGCGCGTGGATTGCGTCGTGGTGGTCAGTGCGCCGTATGAATTACAGCGCCAGCGGGTGCTTGAGCGCCCAGGCCAGAGTGAGGAAAAATTTCAATCCATTCTCGCAAAACAGGTCAGCGATGAGGAAAAGCGCCGCCGCGCGAATTTTATTATTGATTCCAGTAATGGCATTGATGCGGCGTTCGAACAGGTAAAAACCATTCTTCCACAATTAAAAAAATGGCCTGCTAAGGTTTGGCAAGCCGCAAACGAAAAGCAAAACTAGTGCGCGAGATTGTTCTCGACACCGAAACGACAGGCCTCAACCCGCGCGATGACAGGGTGATTGAGATCGGCTGTATTGAGCTGTCAAATCATGTGCCAACGGGATCAGTTTTTCATAGTTATATCAACCCGAAACGCGAAATTGCCGCCGAGGCGTTCAATGTTCATGGCATCAGTGCGGAATTTCTCATGGATAAGCCGGAGTTTTCCGAAGTTGCGGTGGCGTTTAATGATTTCATTGGCGCCGCGCCGCTGGTGATCCACAACGCTGCTTTCGACTTGGGGTTTATCAACAGCGAATTCGACCGTATTGGTTTTGGAAAATTACCGCCAGGTCGCGCCATTGACACCTTGATGATTGCCCGGCGGAAATTTCCCGGCGGGCAAAATAGCCTGGACGGACTGTGCCGGCGCTTTGCTATTGATATCTCCGCACGCGCCTTGCATGGAGCGCTGCTTGACGCCGAATTACTGGCGGAAGTGTATCTTGAACTTGTCGGCGGAAGGCAGCGTGGCCTGGCGCTTGATGTGCCTGGGAATGCGGGGGGGAATGCCGGGGGGGATGCCGGCGATCCCCTTTTGGCGGCGGCCAACTCTACGCCCGGCCCGGTGCGTCAAGCCCGGGCGCGGCCACTGTCCAGCCGTATAAGCGAGGAGGAGGGCGCGGCGCATAAGGCGTTCATCGCCACTTTGCGCGGCGATCCCATATGGAATCGTTAAGCATTTAATTTAGTGGCGCATTGCTTGCCGCAGCCTTGGACTGTGCGGCGGCGGCCTGGCTGCGGTAAAGTGCGGCAAAATCGATCGGGTCGATCATCAACGGCGCGTAGCCGCCGTCACGTGTGGCGTCTGCAATAATCCGCCGCGCAAATGGGAAGATCAACCGCGGGCATTCGATAAGCAGCAGCGGTTGTAAATTTTCTGGCGGAATATTAGTGAGTTGGAAAATTCCGCCGTAATGCAGTTCGATCATGAACACCAGCCGGTCTGCCTGTCTGGCGTCAACATTGATTTTCAGATCAACTTCGTAGCGGGGGTCCGTTAGCCTGCGAGCTTGCACATTGACCGAGATATTTATTTTCGGCTGTTCACCGCTGGTGTTGAGCGTGCCTGGCGCATTTGGATTTTCAAACGACAGGTCTTTGACATATTGCGATAAAATCGCCAGGCGCGGCAGATTCTCTGGCGCTGGCGAGGCGGCGCCATTATCTGCATTCCCACCAGAGGTCGTATCAGTCATGACTTATTTCCTGTTATGGCCGCATATCCGGTGATGGCGGATTTTAGCGGTCCCCGTTATGTACGGCGCAAACGCCGTTTGGCGATTTAGCTAGCTAACATGGATTTTCACCGCCGCCAACCTGCACCGCCAACCCGGTGGCTTATTTCCCATATATGAGCTAGAATGGCCTCATCGTAGCGGATGGATGGAAATGGGCCAAAGCTTTCAAATTTTTGATCTCGTTTTTTTTGGTTTAATCGCCGTCTTTGTTCTGTTGCGCTTGCGCAACGTGCTTGGAACCCGCACAGGTCACGAAAAACGCCCGGAAGACTTGATTACGCGCAGGCAGGCTGGAATGCCGGACGCGCAAGAAGGCGGGATCGTCATCGCGCTGCCGCAGCGCGGCGGCCAGGAGGTTCCGGCTGATGCTAAACTTGCGCAAGCTTTAACTGAAATTAAGCTTGCCGATCAAAGGTTTGACACGAACGCCTTTGTTGACGGCGCACGGCAAGCCTATGAAATTATCATCACGGCGTTCGCGCGCGGCGACACGGACACGCTGCACGCGATGCTTGGGGAAGAAGTGTTTGCGAATTTCGCCGCAGCCATCACGGCGCGTCAGGCGGCAGGTCAAACCATGGAAACCAGGCTTACCCGCATTCGCGAGGCGCGGATTGTTGAGGCGGTTTTGCTCGGCAAGGTTGCGGAAGTGACGGTGAAATTCGCCGCCGATCTGGTGTCAATCACCAGGAGCGCTGATGGCGCGGCGCTGAGCGGTCACCCCAGCCTGCCGCAGGAAGCCACTGAATTATGGAGTTTCAGCCGCGACACCGCCAGCGCTGATCCGAACTGGACTCTGGTGGCGACAGCGCCCGCATGAAGCGGAGTGTGCTCGGGATTCTGGCGGCGCTGATAATAGGCGTTATTGCTGGCCCGTATCTGCGGCAGGCATATGAAAAATTCACCACTCCGGCGCCTGACCGGCTTGTCCTCAAGGCGGTGACATTTACCGATCTACCGGGCTGGACAGATGATGGTCTGGGGGACTTTGCGCCGGCCATGCTGGGCTCGTGCGAGGTTATCCGCCGCCAGCCGCCGGAACGCCAGCTTGGGCCAGACCCACGCATGGGAACGGTTGCCGATTGGCTGGAGCCCTGTGCAGCCATTGCCCAACAGAGCAGCGCCCCGGGTTTTTCCGGCAAGCGGGAGCGCGATTATCGCGATTATATTGAGCGGCTTTTCCGCCCGTTTCAGGTGCTGAATAACGCCCGGCAAAGCGGCAAATTTACCGGCTATTATGAACCCGAACTGCGCGGTAGCCTGACCCGGCAGGGGGCCTATCAGGTGGCGCTGCTGCGTCCGCCCGCCGGTCTGGTCAGCGTTAATCTGGGGGAGTTCAACCCGGCCTGGCGCGGTCAACGCACTGCCGGACGGGTTTCGGGCGGCGCGCTGAAACCCTTGCCGCCGCGCACGGCTATTGAGGCCGGTGCGTTGGCGGAGGAGAAGCTTGAGCTGCTGTACACCGATGATCCCATCGATGCGTTCTTTCTGCATATTCAGGGCTCGGGCCGGGTGCGGCTGGACGATGGCCGGGTCATCCGTCTGGGCTATGCTGGGCAGAATGGCCATTCTTATGTGGCGATCGGCAAAAATCTGGTGCAGTCGGGCGCGATCCGGCGCGAGGATATTTCCATGCAGTCCATTCGCGGCTGGCTTGACGCCCATCCCACTGAGCGCGACGCCGTGCTGAATGCCAATCCGTCTTATGTGTTTTTTCGTGAACTGGCGGGCGGCGACCCCACACTTGGCCCCCCCGGCGCGCAGAATGTGCCGCTGACGCCGGGGCGCAGCCTCGCCGTCGATCCGGACTTTCACGCCCTGGGCGTTCCCGTTTGGCTGGACAGTGTGACGCCCGGCGGCGAAGCCTTGCAACGCCTGATGGTGGCGCAGGACACCGGCGGCGCCATTCGTGGGCCGGTGCGCGGCGATATGTTCTGGGGTTTTGGCCCCGATGCAGCGAAAAATGCGGGCCGCATGAACAGCGAAGGGCGCATGTATATATTGCTGCCGCAGGCCATCGCTGATAAGGCAGCGGCGCAGAAGGAATAGATCATGCCCCCAGCCAGCCCCGGCCAAAAAAATGTTGCGCTGTTCGTTACCTGTCTGGTGGATATGTTTCGCCCGTCCGCAGCTTTTGCCACAGTTAAATTATTGCAGGATGCGGGATGTATCGTGCAGGTTCCCGCAGCCCAGACCTGTTGTGGGCAGCCTGCCTATAATAGCGGCGACAAAGCGGGCGCGGCCCTGCTTGCATCTCAAACCATCCGTATGCTGATAGATTATGATTATGTGGTGGTCCCTAGCGGTTCCTGCGCGGCGATGATCAAACACCATTATCCGCAATTGCTGGCGGATGATGCGGAGATGGCCGCGCTTGCCCAGGCCGTGGCGGACAAGACCTTTGAACTGACACAGTTTCTGCATGATGTGATGCATTACAAACCCGTCGCCAAGGCGCTTGAGAATATCACTTATCATGACGCCTGTTCTGGCCTGCGCGAATTGGCCGTACAGGCGCAGCCGCGAGCCCTGCTGCAAACGCTGGTAAGAGAAACCGCCGATGGTGAAATGTGTTGCGGGTTTGGCGGTACGTTCTGTGTCAAATACACTGGAGTTTCGGCGGCGATCGCCGACAAGAAACTGGACAGGTTCAGCGCCACAGGGGCAGAGTTGGTGTTGGGCGGCGATCTGGGCTGCCTGATGCATCTGGCCGGTCGCGCGGCGCGACGCGGGCTGCCACTGCAATTTCGTCATGTAGCCGAAATACTGGCGGGTGATGTGACCGCGCCCGCGATTGCGGAGCCTGAGAAATAGATGCAGCGCCACCCCGCCGCCTTTAAAGAAAATGCCGCCGAAGCTCTGCTGGATGCGGATTTGCAGCGCGCCCTTGGTTTGGCCGAAAGCGGGTTTGGCCTCAAACGCCGCAAGGCGATGGCGGCGCTGCCGGAGTTCGATGCGCTGTGCGATCAGGCGACGGCGATAAAGGACCATGTGCTTGATCATCTGGATGTGTATTTGCAGCGTTTTGAGAAGGCGGTGTTGAATAGCGGTGGACATGTGCATTGGTGTGAGGATGCAGAACAGGCCAGGCAAACGATTTTGGCGTTATGCCGTTCCGCCAGCGCCAAAATGGTGACCAAGGGCAAGAGCATGGTTAGCGAGGAGATCGGCCTCAATGGTTTTCTTGAAGCCAATGGCGTACAGCCAGTTGAAACCGATCTGGGCGAATATATTATTCAGCTTGCGGACGAACCCCCCAGCCACATTATCGGCCCGGCTCTGCACAAGACCAAGGATCAGGTGTCGGATTTATTTCACCGGCATCATCCAGCAATCGGTTATCCAGACCGGCTGGAGGAAGGCGAGGCGCTGGTCGGCGAGGCGCGCTCGATTTTACGGCATAAATATTTGCAGGCGGATGTGGGCATTACTGGAGCAAACTTCCTGATTGCAGAAACAGGCAGCACCGTTATCGTCACCAATGAGGGCAACGGCGACATGACGCAGATTTTTCCGCGCATGCATATCGTGCTGGCCAGTATTGAAAAGATTGTTCCGACATTGGAGGATGCGGCTACACTTTTGCGGGTGTTGGCGCGCTCGGCCACGGGCCAGGAAATGTCCGTATACACCACATTTTCCACCGGCCCGAAACGCGCCGGCGATGCGGACGGGCCTGATGCGTTTCATGTTGTGCTGCTGGATAATGGGCGCAGCAAATTGTTGGGCGGCAACCAGCGCGATATATTGCGCTGCATCCGCTGCGGCGCCTGCATGAACAATTGCCCGGTCTATATGGCGGCGGGCGGCCATGCCTATGGGGCAACCTATATGGGGCCGATGGGTTCGGTGCTGACGCCGCATTTTGCGGGCCTGCACGCGGCGCAGGCGCTGCCGTTCGCCTCGACATTTTGCGGGCGCTGCGAGGCGGTGTGCCCGATGCGCATTCCCCTGCCAAAACTAATGCGCGAATTGCGCAGCGATGCGCATAGCGCGCGCCTGACTCCGGCGCGGGAGCGGTTCTGGCTTGCGCTTTGGCTATGGGCGGCGCAGCGCCCGCGCCTGTATCGCGCCATAAGCAGCGGCGTGCTGCGCGGGCTTGCATTTTTATCGCGCGGGCGCGGGCGGTTTCACTGGCTGCCGCTGGCGGGCGGCTGGACGGCGGCGCGTGATTTTCCAGCGCCGCAAGGGGATAGTTTTCTGGCCCAATGGGCGAAACGCAGGAAACCAGGATCATGAGCGTGGCCCGCACCGCGATTCTGTCCCGCATACGGGCGTCACAGGCGGCGCGGGGCAGTGCACCCGATGCGATATCCGTTGATGCGCGAATCGAACGCCATGCCAGCAATCTCATTCCGGCCCGGGGGCTTTTACGGGGCGATGCGCTCGTGACGCAATTCAGCCAGTTTCTGGTGAAGGCGATGGCAAGCGTTGCAAGCGTGCCCACGGCGCAGGATGTGCCGCGCGCCATTGCCGAATTTATGAGTGCAAACAAGATGAGCGGCCCCATTCGCTTGAGCGGCGACGCCATGCTTGCCTCTATGCCGTGGGACAGGATTGCGCTTTATGCGCCTTGTACCGGCGATGTGTGCGAAAGCGATATGGCTGGCGTATCGGTAGCGCTTTGCGGCATTGCCGAAACCGCGACATTGATGCTGTATTCCGGCCCGCATGCGGCGAGCGGGCTTAATTTCCTGCCGCCAGCGCATATTGTGGTGGTGCGCGCCTCAGATATTGTGGGCGCATTGGAGGATGGCTGGGCGCGTTTGCGACAGGCCTGCAATGGGCAAATGCCGCGCACGGTAAATCTGATCACCGGCCCGTCGCGCACCGCCGATATCGCCCAGACCATGTATATGGGCGCGCATGGGCCAAAACACCTGCATGTGATACTTGTCGAGAAAGATGACTAAGGGCGGCGTTAAGGGCGGTGCAAAACGTCCGGTAAAACAGGCGGAAGCGGAATTGTTCGCCCGCGCGCTGAGTGACGCAAAGCCTTTGCGCCACCGGCTGGGATTGCCGGAATTATTTATCAAGCCTCCCAGCAGGCCAAAATTCATCGCGGGCAGGAACAGGGATGTAGAAGTATCCGGCAAACCATATCCAGCAATCAGTGTAAAGGGCCGCGCGGCGGTCATGGCCATGGACGGGCGCAATGCCGAACGCCTCATCAAGGGCAGAATGGAAATCGAGGGCCGCATCGATCTGCATGGCCACACCCATGAGGCGGCCAGGCATATACTTATGGACTTCATCCGCCGCAATCACGCCTATGGCAAACGTTGTGTGCTGGTGATCAGCGGCAAGGGGCGCAGCCAGCAACGGGAGCAACATGAAGACACGTCTGCCCATGACCGGTTTAGGGGAAGGTTTTCGATGCCAGAGCGCAAGGGCATGTTGTTTGATCTAATCCCTGTCTGGCTAAGCGCCCCGGAGTTGACAAATTATGTAGTGGCTTTTCATCCCGCGCAGCCCAAGCATGGCGGCAGCGGCGCGCTGTATGTGTATCTAAGAAGGGAGCGGGGATAGGCCGTCACGCTTGATCTGGATCAATGCCGACGCTCACAAGTTGTTTATGACGGTGCTTCGGTTATACTCATGAGGATACGGGACCCTGCAAACAGCGGCCTGAAGGTAAAATCAGAAGGAAGATCAGATGTCTAGCGAGCAATATGACGCCATCATCATCGGCGCGGGTATAGCGGGAATGTACCAGCTTTACCGGCTGCGCGAGCTAGGGCTTTCGGTGCGGGTGTTCGAGCACGGCAGCGATGTCGGCGGCACCTGGTACTGGAACCGTTATCCGGGCGCTCGGTTTGATTCAGAAAGCTATTCTTATGGCTATTCGTGGTCAAAAGAGTTGTTGCAGGAATGGGACTGGAAAGAGCATTTTTCGCCGCAGCCGGACAATATGGAATATCTTGATCTGGTCGCCAGGAAGTTTGATCTGCGCAAGGAGATCACCTTCAACGCCCGGGTCAGCAAGGCAACCTATGACGAGGCCGCTAATTGCTGGGAGATTGAAACTGAAAAGGGCGAACACGCCCGCGCGCGGTTTTTGATCACCGCCATTGGCGTACTGTCCGCGACCCAGATGCCGAGGATTCCCGGCGTCGATAGTTTCAAGGGCGTGTCGTTTCATACCTCGCGCTGGCCAAAGGCTGAAACCGGATTTGGCGGCAAAGATATCGGCTATGCGGGCAAGCGCGTTGGCGTTATCGGCACCGGCGCCACCGGCGTGCAACTGATCCAGGAAGTCGCCAAGAGCGCCGGGCATCTTAGCGTGTTTCAGCTGGCGCCCGAATATTGCGCCCCTTTGGTCAACGGCAAGATCACGCCGGAGGAGCAAATTAAAATCAAGGCGAGCTACCCCGAAATATTCAGGAAATGCAATGCGTCGCGCGCTGGATTTATCCACGAATCCGTCATGCAGTCGGCGCTTGAGGTGTCTGCGGAAGAACGCGAGGCGTTTTTTGAATATCTCTATGCGCGGCCGGGATTTGAAATTTGGCTTGGCAATTACTATGACATTTTGACCAACAAAAAGGCCAATGAGTTTATCACCGACTTCATCGCCAAAAAAATCCGCCAGCGCGTCAAGGATACCATACTTGCCGAAAAGCTAGTTCCGAAAAATCACGGTTTCGGCACCAGGCGGGTTCCAATGGAGACCAATTATTACGAGGTCTATAATCAGCCGAACGTGACGCTGGTTGATTTGAGAGAAACCCCGATCGAGTGCATTACTGAAAAGGGCATAAAGACCAGCGAAAAGGAACATGAGCTGGACTTCATCATTTATGCGACGGGCTTTGACGCTGTCACCGGCTCGTTTACCCGGATGGATATTACGGGCGTAGACGGGAAGAAGCTCAAGGATAAGTGGGCCGGGGGCCCGCGCACCTATCTGGGCATGGGGAGCAGCGGTTTCCCGAATTTCCTGACCCTGGTTGGCCCGCATAATGGCGCCACGTTTTGCAACATCCCACGCTGTATCGAACAGAATGTGGAATGGGTAAGCGATCTGATGCGCTATATGCATGATAAAAAGCTTACGCGCATTGAGCCAATTAAAGCTGCCGAAGACGAATGGACAACCCATGTGGGAGAAGCCGTGGAAGGCTCGCTTCTGGCCCAGACAGATAGCTGGTTCATGGGCGTGAATATCAATATGCCGGAGAAAAAGCGCACCTTCCTTCTATATGGCGGCGGCGCCCAGGCGTACAAAGCCAAATGCGACGAGGTGGCGGCGAATGGTTATGAAGGCTTTAGCCTAAAGTAATTCGTCTGGCCTGCCACCCGAAGCCGAAGGCGTAGGGTGGCGGCGCGTAGCGAACGAATTTCGAACCCATGCGCCAGATTGTTTGTTGATTATACAGCACAAAATTAATTATATAAACAGCCGCTTCATTCAACGGCTGGCTTCTTAGGCAGAAGCCATTTGTACGCAGACATTATATAAATGATCGAGCAAAATTTCTATCTTTGAATAATCATAGCTAGAATCTTTATGTTTTAAGCTCAAAAAATGTTTTGTGTAAGAGGTCTTATCCTCCAAGGCGCCCTGATATTGGTCGATTGAATCAATATAGGATGACCATCTAATCCGAGGTTTATTTTTTCTTTTGCCATGGAATAAATCTAAGTAGCATTCGATTGACGCTGCCTTACCATTAATATCTTCTTTCCGTTCTCCACTTGGCCCGATCGTATCAAATTTTTTAAAAGCGGATACGTCAGGAAGTTTGGTGGCTACTATATTTTTTGGAAGTGATAGTTTTTTTGTATCTTCGTATCTACTTATGCCTGCCGCATCATTGTCATAGAGAAAAACAACTCGATTCAATATACCAATGCTTACTAGGCGTTTGCAGAATTTATAGAGAGACTCAGTTCCATCAAAGTGGTGGCCCTTTTCAACATCAATAAACTGAAAGAAATCTGCGTATTCTTTTCTGTGAGAAGATAACGCAGTTTGTATAATCTTTGTGTCAGAGCTTCCTTCTGTGATAATTAAGAATTTTTGTTGCTGATCTAATTCAGCTAAAAATTCTTCGCGTCCTACCCAATTTTCTGCCAGTTCTCCAAATGGCCAAATAATAGGTAAGTCCAAATTTTTAGGGTTTTCAGCCAACAAGCGTAATTTTGCATATGGTGAAAAGCCTTCTAAAAGAATTTCTAAATCCCAATAATCAGGACGGCTTCCACCACTGATATATTCATGGTGTCCAAGCTTATCTATTATCTCTTTAGGAACAAATTTATTTTCTGAGGAATCAGACCATTTGCCGGTAATTGCGCCGATATTTACGGTCTTGATAAGTTCATGGAGTTTTTTAAAGGAAAGAGGTCTTTTAAAAACTTCTCCCCATTCATCCTGAGCCACTTTATATTCTTGTTTAACCGCTTCTAGTGTGTAGCCAAGTAATTCTAGCCTACCGACGGTTTCTCTCAAGGATCGGGAATATCCTTCCATCATTAAGGGTTCGTCATAACCGTAATCTGGAACAGTTCCTAAGTCAGATTTTTGAAATAACGCACAATGATTTTGAAAGCCGAAGTTCTTCCCCCAGTCAATTTGGAAGCACCCTAAAGTTAAATGAATCATTGTTCCCATAAATACCTGCGCGCCGCGCTCTAATCATTGCTGCTTAATTATCCACTCCACATACCCCATCAATCGATCTGCGCCCTTGCGGATTTCTTGATCTGATAATTGCAGACCACCTTCGTCAGCTTGCTTTCGAAGCATGGCGCAAAGCTTTTGATACTCTGAACTCTGCTCTTTAATTTTTTCTATATTGTATGCTGTTGCCATAAAATCCTCCCGTTGTTGCGACCAAAGACGCATTTGGGATTCGAACTCACAAATGCCTGACATATCAGCATCATAACAAATTATGCCGAAAAAACAGCGATTTTACGAACCCGCTGAAAGCAAGAATGAGAGCTAGCCTCAAAATACCGGCTTGTAAATGGCGGGCCACGCCCGATGATGATGAGTACTATGTCTACGCTATCGCACTATTATAAGGGTATTTCACCATCGCGCGGATAGCTATGATTTTGCATAATGACGCTCGCCGGACATTGTGGAACAATGGACGGAAGTGAATAAGCGAATCAAGGGACATGACCGGAAAGAAACACAAGGTATGGGCGGTTGGCGCGGTGCGGCCAGCGAAGGCCACGGAGGCGGAAAAGCAGGAGATCATTGGCGCCTGCGAGGCCTTCATCCGCGGCGTCTTGAAGCCGCGTTTCCTGCCGGAGATAAAGCCTACAAAATGGAACTATGTGGTCGATATTCACGGTGTATGGGCAGCGGGACGCTATCGCTTCATCAAGCGTTATCGCTCGGGCATGGCGGACAATACCGGCGAGGAGTTT
>CAMTWQ010000085.1:0-7229 GCA_947085465.1 uncultured Alphaproteobacteria bacterium | reverse complement strand
TCATTTGTCTATGTGATCTTTGAGGAAGGGACGGATATCTATTGGGCGCGCTCGCGCGTACTGGAATGTCTGAAGTTTACTGCGGCGCGTCTGCCACCGGGCCTTACGCCCGCGCTGGGGCCTGACGCCACCGGGGTTGGCTGGGTCTATCAGTATGCCGTACTCGGAAGCCAGCGCACCCTGGCCGAACTGCGCGCTTTGCAGGACTGGGTGATCCGCTATGCGCTCGCCACAGCCGATGGTGTGGCCGAGGTCGCCAGCGTCGGCGGCTTCGTCAAGCAATATCAGGTGATTGTCGATCCGCAAAAACTGCAAACCTACGGCATCGCGCTCGCAAACGTTTCGCAAGCCATCCGCAGCAGCAATCAGGATGTGGGCGGCCGCACTGTGGAAATGACCGAGACGGAATATGTGGTGCGCGGTCATGGCTATTTGCGCGGCGCATCGGACATTGAGCAGATCATGCTCAAATCTGAAAACGGAACGCCGGTATTGCTGCGCGACGTGGCGCGGGTTGAGATCGGCCCGGATGAGCGGCGCGGTCTCGCCGAATTGAATGGCGAGGGCGAAGTGGTCAGTGGCATCACCCTGCAACGCCAGGGGCAGAATGCGCTAGATGTTATTCGAAATGTAAAGCAGAAGATTGCGGAGATCGCGCCAAGCTTGCCGCCGGGGGTCTCGATCATGCCGGTCTATGACCGGTCAGAGTTGATCAACCGCGCCATTGCCACATTGCAGCGGACACTGCTTGAAGAAAGCCTGATCGTCGCTCTGGTCTGCTTCGTCTTTCTGCTACATGTGCGCAGCGCCCTCGTTGCCATTCTGATGCTGCCGGTTGGCGTGCTGATCGCGTTCCTTGTCATGCACGGCTTTGGCATCAGCTCCAACATTATGAGCCTCGGTGGCATCGCCATCGCCATCGGCGCTATGGTAGATGCGGCCATCGTCATGGTGGAGAATGCCCATAAACACCTCGAGCGCGCATCACCGGACACACCGCGTAGCGAGACACTGATCAAGGCGGCAATGGAGGTTGGGCCCTCACTGTTTTTCTCTCTGTTGATCATCACCGTTTCGTTCCTGCCGATCTTTACGCTGGAGGCGCAGGAAGGCCGGCTGTTCAAGCCGCTTGCTTACACCAAGACTTTCGCCATGGCGGGGGCGGCTTTACTGTCAGTGACGTTGGTGCCGGTGCTGATGCTGCTGTTTGTGCGTGGCCGGATCATGCCTGAGCAGCGCAATCCGCTGAACCAGTTTCTGATCTGGATTTACCGTCCTGTAATCGCAACTGTTTTGCGCTGGCGCTGGGCGACCATGGCGATCGCTGTATTGGCTCTTGGTATTACCGTATGGCCACTCATGCGGCTGGGCAGCGAATTCATGCCAACGCTCAATGAAGGGACGTTGCTGTATATGCCGGTGACCTTGCCGGGCTTGTCGCTCACCAAGGCGGCGGAACTGTTGCAGACCCAGGACAAGATCATCAAAAGCTTCCCTGAGGTGGCCTCCGTTTTTGGCAAGGCGGGGCGCGCCAATACCGCCACCGATCCGGCACCCGTCGAGATGACCGAGACGGTCATCACGCTGAAGCCCGAACAGGAATGGCGACCGGGCATGAGCCTCGATCAACTGATCGCCGAAATGGATCGTGCGCTGCAATTCCCCGGTGTCAGCAATGCGTGGACAATGCCAATCAGGGCCCGCATCGACATGCTGTCAACCGGTATCCGCACACCTGTGGGTGTCAAACTGTTTGGCAACGACATCAAGGAGATTGACCGGCTTGCGAAGCAGTTGGAAGCGGTTCTGCGCAGTGTGCCCGGAACCACCAGCGCCTTTGCCGAACGCATCAGCGGCGGTTATTATTTGGACATTCAGCCGGATCGTACAGCGCTGGCGCGGTATGGCCTGATGATCGGCGATGTGCAGGAAACCATCCGCACCGCGCTGGGGGGCGAGACCGTCACCACCACCGTAGAGGGGCGCGAGCGCTTCGGCGTCAATGTGCGTTATCCGCGCGACCTGCGCGCAGATCCGCAAGCCATCGGCAACGAAGTGCTGGTTGCCACGCCCGATGGCGCCATGATCCCGCTCGGTCAAATCGCGACCATTACGCTTACGCAGGGCGCATCAACTATCCGTACAGAGAACGCCCAACTGGTCGGCTATATCTATGTCGATACGCGCGATAGCGACATAGGCGGCTTTGTGGCGCGCGCACAGCGCGCGGTGGCGCAGGAATTGGAATTCCCGTCCGGCTATCGCGCCGTCTGGAGCGGCCAGTTCGAATATCTGGAGCGCGCCAAAGCCCGGCTGATGCTGGTCGTGCCGCTGACCATCGCCATCATCTTTGTGCTATTATATCTGAATTTTGGCCGTCTGACGGAAACGCTGATCGTTATGCTCTCGGTGCCGTTTTCGCTGATCGGCGGGGTGTGGCTGATCTGGTGGATGGGATTTAACCTCAGTGTCGCCGTCGCTGTCGGCTTCATCGCCTTGGCCGGCGTCGCCGCCGAAACCGGCGTGGTGATGCTGATCTATCTGGATCAGGCGCTGAATGAAACGCTGGCCCGTTGCAGGCGCGAGGGGCGCGCTCTTACCCAAACGGATTTGCAGGCAGCCATCATGACCGGCGCGGTCGAGCGGGTGCGGCCGAAAATGATGACGATCGCCGCCATTATGGCGGGTCTGTTGCCGATCCTGTGGAGCACCGGCGCGGGATCGGAGATCATGCAGCGCATCGCCGTGCCGATGATCGGCGGGATGGTGTCCTCGACCATCCTCACCCTGATGGTCATCCCGGCGATTTATGCCGCCGTCAAGGCCCGCCGCGCAGCCAATGCATGATGCCGGCTACGCAAGCGTGTCTCGTTTGCGCACCATACAGCAACCCGGCGGCAGCTTGAGCCATGACGTGCGCTTCTTCGAAACTGATCACGGAGGTTTCAATCTTGCTGACGGCGGTACTGATACGTCCGCCCTGCATTGACCGTGACGGGTTGGCGGCTGTATCGAATTTTAGACCGCACCATTCCATTCCTCAAATAATCCGTGCGCGTATATAATGGCTGGTCTGGTCGGCGCTCAGCCCGCATGTGCCATGAATAACCGGTGTGCCGCCGATCCGGGTGAAGAAGGCGCGCTACTTCGAGGACAAGCGATTTACCGAGCGGGTTCTGCCACCCCCAGCGCTTGTAACGAAACAGGCTGCGTCGAGGCCCGGCAGTTGGGTAACGATCATACCGCTGAAAGTTTCGGCGGAGATGCATGCCGGGATTGAGAAGGCCGAACAAGATACCGCCAATAGCGGTCTGCGCCGGGAGCCGGAACTTCCCGATCATGTGGCGATCGTCAAGGAAACCACCGAGCCATGCCCGCACAAGGAGTTCGCCATGATTGACGATGAGCCCGAGGATACTGTGCGCCAGGCGCGCGCTTTCCGCCAGCAGGCGCGCGGCGTCGCCCGTCAGGTATCCATGGATCCCGGCGACGGCATTGAGATGTGAGGAACCATCATGCGTGACCGGATGAATGTCTATTTTCCGCCCGAGATGTTGAAGCAGATCGCCGATCTCGCTGACCGCAAGGGGCTGTCGCGTTCGGCAATTGTCGAGGCGGCGGTGGCTTCGTTTCTGTCGCCCGACGCCGCCGACCGTTTTGATGCCGCGTTCACCCGCCGTCTGGACCGCCTGTCCCGGCAGGTTCAGCGGTTAGAGCGCAATGTAGGCATCTCCACCGAGACCTTGGCGCTGTTCGTGCGTTTCTGGCTGACCATCACGCCGCCGCTGCCAAACGACGCGCAAGCGGCCGCCCAAGTGAAGGGCCGCGAGCGCTACGAAGGCTTCATCGAGGCCCTGGGGCGGCGGTTGCAGAAGGGCCAGAGCCTGCTGCACGAGATACCGGGTGATGTCGGGAGCAAAATGCCACTGGAAGACGGGGACGATTTGCCGGAAGGGGTTTGAGTCGTTTTAAGTCTTGAGCAAATCGGGGACATGTTACGGACAAATCCGAAGCTAGTAATGCATGCTATTTCCTGAACTAGATGCTGTTCACGTCGCCGGCGCATGCGCAGGCCGGACTAGCTGACTGGAAAGACGACGACAATACCACCCGCCCGCACAGCGCCATCGGCAATCTGGCGCCAGCCACTTACGCCATACTCAACGCTTCCGGCATGCAACGGGAGGGGGGCATGAGCTATTTGGAGGCTCCGTGCCCCGTCCCGTTGCGCCACCAGGCCAAACCGGCTTAAATAACCAAAGGACTCTACTTATAACTGGATGAAACTTGGGGCTCAGGTCACATGACTCAAAGCGCATTCGACCACGTTTCCCAGTGCACAAGACGACAAAATTTGGGATTATCCGGTGAGCTTGAAATTGGGCTTGCCAAATCCCTGAAAACGCAGGAGTTGGCAATGGGACGCATAACGAGCGTAAAAGCCTACGCGAACAATGAAGTGGCCTACATCGCTTGGGCGATCGACGAGGCCATTGCCGGTTGTTTGGGGTTCGAGGTGACGCGAGTCTACCTCGACGACAATGACCAGCCCATTGGCGAGCGTCGCAAATGCGCGGCCTGGGTCCCATTCAAAGGACAGAAGAACCCGCATTGGCTGCCGCAGGATACCGGGGTTTGGCCGGTGCAAAAGCTTTCTTGGCGCGATCTCACGTTGCGCAAGAAGCGCGACGGCATGAAGTTGCGTCCCTCCGATGTGCGCGTTCGCTATGAGGTGCGCCCTGTCGGCGATGCCGATGGACGCACGCCGATCGCACCGAATGGACAGGATCAACAATCGATCGTCGTGCGCGATGATAAAGGCAAACCGATCCTCGGTGCGGACGGTAAGCGCCAGTATAAGAGCGTCCGCGCTTTCGAAGGCAAGGCGCGTCCACTGACCTATCTGGGCCCTGCCGTCGTCAGCAATCCCATCCTAGTGACCTCTGAACGCGGTCCGTTCCACTCGACCTTCACCAACGGCATACTTGCAGCCCAATGGCTCGCCAACGTGTTGAAGGACGACGGTGAAGTCGGCAAGAACGAGCTTTACGACAAGATCGTCAATCCGAACGATCCGCACCGGAAGTACCTCGCGGGCGACACTATTGAACTGATCAAGAGTTTCTTTCAGCGTAAGGGAAGTTTTCTGGTCGGCCTTTATGAATTGGAGGACGCGGAACTCGAAGATATTCTACTCACGAATGCCGATCGCAGTCGGATCATTCTCTCCAACACCGGACTTGAGTCCGGCAAGTGGGACGGTCGCAACAAGCCGGCGCGCAAACGCTTGATCGATGCGGGTGCTGACATTCAGCATCGCATGTTCAATAACTCGACTCATATCGGGCACAATAAGTTCGTCGTACATCTGTCCCCGCAGGGGGTGCCGAATGCGGTGCTGACAGGCAGCACCAATTGGACCTCCACCGGCATCGCCGGCCAAACCAACAACGCGCTCGTGATTGAGGACGCCAAAGTGGCGCGGTTCTTCGCCGACTATTGGCAGCGCATGTATGACGACAAACAGAAGCTGGCCAAGCCCTTCAGCAAGCCGATGAACGACAATCAGCAGGGCGCCGTTTTTCGCGCCAGCAATGGCGAGGCGTTTGAAACGACCTTGAGCAATGACGCCAAGCTGCGCATTTGGTTTTCGCCTAACATGCCACAGCGCAGGAAACCGACATCAAAGACAAAGCCCGCGCCGACGCCGCCGGATCTCGAAGATGTTTACCGCCGCATGCGTCAAGCAAAGAAAGCTATTCTGTTCTTGGCGTTTTATCCTGGCCAAAGCGGACGCGATTGTGTGGTCGGCGAAGCGATCGAGATTGGCGAGAAGGACTCCGATCTTATCGTGACTGGCGCCGTATCGAGCGCGCAGGCGATGCCCAATTACGTGGACGATAAGAAGGAGGGTGGCGAAGTGGTCGAGGAGGGCGAATCTCCGGCGACGTACGCCAACGAGGCTGGCAACGTCACCATCGTGCGCGCCTCCAGAATCGAAGACCGCGATCTTCTGGGAGAGTTCGGTCAAGAGCAATTGACCGCGAGAGGCGCGATCGGCGCGATCATCCACGACAAGCTGATCGTCATTGACCCCTTATCGGACGATTGTTGCGTGATCCTAGGCAGTCACAATCTAGGCTACAAGGCGTCCTACTCTAACGACGAGAACATGGTGATTGTCTCGGGCGATCGTGCACTGGCTGAGGCCTACGCAGTGCACATACTCGACGTATACGATCACTATCGGTTTCGCGCGATTGAGTCGCAGCTGCGCCGCAAAGGCAAGAGCGGCAAGGACGTGAAGCTGGAGATCGTCGAAAGCTGGCAAAATTCTTACGTTTCTGGCGATAAGGGTGCGCTAAGCGACTACTTTGCTGTTGACCGGTAACCTCACACGCCCGCCGCTCGGGAAAACCATGACGCTCTTGCGTCTGACCTGAGTGACCATATCGACCCTTCGATTTGAGCAATGTTTCGACATCCCCATCATGCCGCGCACTCAAAACAGCCGCTCCGCCGTTCGCCTGTCTTTCCACGCCAGCACACTACTACGCCCTTGAACTTGTTGCACGGACCCCATTACTGCCGTTTCTAATCATCCTCGGCAAAAGGGCCGCTTATCGAGCGGCCCCAACAGACGGGGACGGCAATGGCGGTTTCTCATCGGCAATCGGAGGCGGTTTCACGCGGCGCGCGCATGTTGCGCACTGCGCTTGGCCCGGCAATCGCCAGGTTTCTGGAAGACCCGCAAGTCGTCGAGGTGATGCTCAACCCCGACGGGCGGCTCTGGATCGACCGGTTGTCTGAAGGCCTGGCCGATACGGGCGAGCGCCTGTCGCCCGCCGATGGCGAGCGCATCATCCGGCTCGTCGCCCATCATGTCGGGGCCGAGGTTCATGCGGGCGCGCCGCGCGTATCGGCGGAACTGCCCGGGACGGGGGAACGGTTCGAGGGGCTTCTGCCGCCGGTCGTGACGGCGCCCGCCTTCGCTATCCGCAAGCCCGCTATCGCCGTGTTCACACTCGATGATTATGTCGCGGCTGGAATCATGATGGCTGGCCAGGCCGCTGTGCTGCGGGCGGGCGTGGCGTCGCGCCGCAACATTCTCATCGCTGGCGGCACCTCCACCGGCAAGACCACGCTCACCAATGCGCTGCTGGCCGAGGTTGCCAAGACCGGCGACCTCGTTGTGCTGATCGAGGATACGCGCGAGCTGCAATGCGCCG
>CAMTWQ010000084.1:0-29148 GCA_947085465.1 uncultured Alphaproteobacteria bacterium | reverse complement strand
GCTGACCGGCAATCAGCAAGTCGGCGATCTGGTCAGCCAGGGCGGGCAACTGTATCTGCTCAGCTATTCGCGCGATCAGGAATACGAGGCCGATCAGCTTGGCATCCGCTATCTGACGGCCGCTGGTTATGATCCCTATGCGGGGGCTGATTTTCTGGATGCGCTAGAGGAGTATTCGGCGCTGGAGAAACAAATGAGCGGCGCCGATAAAGACGGCGGCGGCAGCGATTTCTTCACCACCCATCCTCAAACCGCCAAACGGGTGATCGAGGCGATTGAACTGGCGCGCGCCACCGGATTGCAGATCGAGGCGCGCCCGAGGTTAAGCGATGCGTATTTCGATACGATTGAAGGGATGATTTATGATGGCAGCCCAGAGCATGGCTATGTCCGGGACCGGACTTTTTCGCATCCCCAGCTGCGGTTTACATTCACCGCGCCGCCAGGCTTTCGTTTAAGCAATCAGCCATCCGCCATATTGGCGAAAGGGCCGGGCGGCGCGAAGGTGAAGTTCGATATGTCAGTGCTCAAGCAAAACATACCGATGGATACCTATCTGACCCAGGTCTGGGCCGCCAATCTGCCGCTTCGAAACGCGGAAAGAATTTCACTTAATGGGCTTGAAGCGGCAACCGCCGAAGCGGATGTGCGCACTGATACCGGCGCCATGTTGCTGCGGCTTGTAGTGGTGCGTTTTGGGGCTAACCGGGTGGCGCGGTTCATGATGTTGATGCCGGAACGCAGCGCCGGTGAATTGATCGAGGGGATGCAACGCATGACCTATAGTTTCCGCGAATTAAGCCCGTCAGAGGCGGCGTCGCTGAAACCGCTGCGCATTAAAACCGTGATTGCGCGGGCTGGCGACACGCCGGAAAGTTTAGCCGGACGCATGCCATTCGCGGACTGGCGGCTGGCGCGATTCATGACTCTCAATGGCCTGCATCAAGGCGAGCCAGTGAAATCAGGCATGCGGGTAAAGCTGATATCCCAATAGGCTGCTATAACACTGGCAAAGCAGAGATCAGGCGGCTTTGAGTAACGCCACCTCGACCCGCTGCAACGCCTCGACGCCGTTCAATTCCTCAACCGCGCCGACCTCACGCGCCAGCCGTTCGAGGGCGGATTCATAAATCTGCCGTTCGCTATAGGATTGCTCTGGCTGCCCCTCGGCGCGGTGCAGATCGCGCACCACTTCGGCAATGGAAAGCAAATCGCCGGAATTGATTTTCGCCTCATATTCCTGTGCCCGGCGGCTCCACATGGTGCGTTTCACCCGCGCGCGACCGCGTAATGTTTTAAGCGCGGTGCGCACCATTTCCCGGCTGGCAAGCATGCGCACGCCAACTGTCCTTGCCTTGCCAAGCGGAACCCGGAGCGTCATTTTTTCATGTTCAAAGGCGATCACAAACAGCTCGAGTCGCGTGCCTGCTATTTCCTGCTCTTCCACGGCGACGATTTTACCCACCCCATGGGCAGGGTAGACGACATGGTCATTCACTTTGAAGCCGTCAAATTCAGTTTTCGATGACTTGATGGCTGGCGCGGGCCGGCTGGCCTGTATCAGCCTCAGATTACCCTGAACCGGAAGTTTGCTGAGTTGGGCAGGTTTTACAGATGGGCTTGCTGCAATATTGCTTCTAAGGCTTGTAAATGGCGCAGCATTGTTCACTGGCGGCGTCTTAACCGCTGCCGCTTTGGCCGCAGATTTAACCTTAACTGGTTTAACCTTAACCAGCGTTGGCGCCGGCTCTTTGACGGGCGCCTTAGCGGCAGCCCTGATTTTCGCCGGTTTGGCAGGCGCCCTGGCGTTTGTCTTAGCCGCTTGGCTGCGCGGCGCTGCCGCCTTTTTGGCAGTCGCCTTGGTTATTACCTGGCTTTTTAATTTGAGTTGCTTGGCTTTACCTGCGGCCGCCTTCACGAGGGCTGTTTTTGCAAGTGAGGCTTTTGTCGTTGCGGGCTTTGCAGGCGTGGCTCTACCCCTTGCTGGGGCCTTAACCACCTTCGATGACCTGGCTACAGCACGCCCAACCGCAGATTTCGCCTTGCTGGGACCTTTGCTTGCGACAGTTAGCTTCTTGGCTGGGGCTGCTTTCGCTATTACCGGTTTGACCTTGCTAGATGCCTTGGCGGAGCTAGTGTGCCGCTTTCCCATTAGTATTACCTTCTTTCTGTCTGGCGCCAGAGAGGGTTATTATCCCTTGGCGGCTGGATAAATTGATCAATATATCCAAATATATGAAATTAATCCTGATTGCGGACTTGCATCCGAAAACAACTATCACGGCTTCATGATACCACAGAATCAGCCATTTCGAAAGACTGAACGAAATAAATCTTTAGTGAGCTCGAGATGGGCAGCCGACCATCGGCTTTTGTCATTCCGGCCCGCTTTGGTCATTCCAGAATGACCAAATCAAGCTGATGGGGGGACGGCTTCGCAGTCTGTTAGTGGCCGGGTTTCGAACTGAAATATTTGTCATACTTGCCATCCTGACCCTTAAAATCCTCGGCGTCCTCGGGCGGCGTTCCTGCGACGGTGATATTGGGCCAGACAAGGGAAAACTCGCGATTAACCCCCAGCATTTTCTCATGCCCAGGCTCGGTGTCAGGGACAATCGCTTCAGCCGGGCATTCGGGTTCGCAGACGCCACAGTCGATGCACTCGTCTGGGTGGATCACCAGCATGTTATCCCCTTCATAGAAGCAGTCCACCGGACATACCTCCACACAGTCCATAAACTTACACTTTATGCATGCTTCCGTGACGATATACGTCATCGATACCTCCGTAAAACATCTGCTGTTTTGAGCACTTCACCCGTTTCTCGCGGGCACTCCATATCACTCAATTCCCAATCGCGCCAGAACCCGTTTTCGAGCTTCCCCCCGGTCCCGATCCGAAACATATAGCAGCCCGCTGACCCGGCGCAAAAGGTTCGCTTCATAATCATGCAAAACCCCGTCGGCATAGGCGACCTCCCACAGCATTTCCATGATCTCGACACGTTCTTCGGGCGCAAATCCCTGCTTGATCTCATGGGTAAAGCCGAACAACTGATTGGCCTGATCCTGCCGCGCCGCCACTAATTCAAGCAGGGTATCGATCTCTGCTTCGTTAAGCTGAAATCTTGTGGCGGCAATATTGCGAATGGCGGACCGTTCCTCTGCTCCGAACTCGGCGTCCAGGCAGGCCGCCTCGACCAGCAGTGCGGCTGCGGCAATATGCTTTTTATCAAATGTATGCGGGGCCGCAGCTGGGCTAGAGGAGCTTTTACTGCCTGACGCGCCAAACAGCTCCTTGATGCGATTTATCATTAATACCTGATTTGAAAATTATGAGGACTTTTGCATCCGCTCTTTTAACGCCTGAAGTTTGGCAAAGGGTGAATCTGGATCGATAGCTTTTTCCGGCGGCTTGCGGGTCTCGCTGCGCTCACGCGCAGGCAGCTTTTTTGATGGCGCCCTTGACCCTGTGGGCTTGGGCGCTCCAGGTGAACCGGTGTTTGCAGGCGCTTGCGCCAGCTTAATGCTTACTGTGTTGCGCGGGCGCGCGGTTTTGCCGCTCGCACGCCGTTTAGACGGGGCGCTTTCATTCTCAGGAGCGTTAATCGGCGCGGAAAGCTTAATTGTCTCACTCTGCGGTCGTCGCGCCTGTTTATTGCGGGGGTTATGCTGACGCTCCCTGCGCGGCTGGAATTTCCACAAGACAACAGGCGCGCCTGGCGCGGGGATTGGCTCTACGGGACCGCCCGCGTTTCCACTCTGCGGTTCTTCTGCGCTTGCAGCGTCTTCTGCGGCCATTTCAATCGGCGCGGCGTCATTGGGCGCTTCGAATATTTCGGAAATTCCCTCAACAATGCTTGAGTCATTTATTTCTGAATTTGCCTCAACAATTTCTGTGGGGCCTTCGGGCGTCTCGGTTTCAGTTTCCGCTTCTGGCAACACTTCAGGTGTTGGCGCTGCTGTGCGCGACGGCTGCGGCGCGTAGCCAAGCGCACGCATGACACCTTCAAAGTCGCCGACGCTGCAACCGACCGGTGACCACAGCGCCGCGGTAAGCGGGAAACCGCCGCCGATATTTTTCTGCCGCAACTGCACCATCAGCCGCTCTAACATATCAATGCGAATAGCGCGCGGGCCGCAAACCTCATAGCCGATGATGTTATAAAATCCCTCCGGCGCATCTGCGTGTGCTGGCGCGGATGATAGGCCCGGGTTGGGAACTGGCAGGCTTTGGGTTATGCCCTTCGCCGCCCGCCACAGCCGCAGCTTCAGCGCGGTAACGGCCGGCTTAAGCATCCCAGGCATGAAGATATGCCGCTCACCAAAGCGGACGCCAAGCTTGCGCAGTTTTCCGCGCTCTAATTGTTCAATGCCCTTGAGCAGATCAACAACCTGCGAGCGCGCAAGCACGCCCATGGCTTCGGTTAACTGAAACGCCAGCCCCTTGCTCGGCCCTTCTATTTCAGGTGACGCCTGAAGCGCCAGCAATGGTTCAAAAACCGCGCGGATGCGGCGTGCAAGCCAGCCTTCAACCGCTTCACGCACTGCAATTTCCGTTTGCGCTGAAAGCAGTTCAGGATCCGCAAGCAATTCAATGCGCGGGCTCATCACATCGTGACCGGCCAGCAGCCGCGCCACCGCCATGCCTTCCCAGCGGATGGCGCCATCTTCATCGATTGCAATGATTTTACCATCGTCGATGCGCGCATGCCGCTCAAATCGAAACGCGCGCGCTTCTATCTCACTCTGTAGCGCCTGGAACGCCGCATTGCGTATCGTGCGCAGATGCACACCCTCCGCAGACGCATCCGCAGTAAAGCGGAAGCCATCCAGCTTGCCAGCCAATTCTCCCTCGATCACTACGCCGCCCTCTGGTGTGAGCGAAGCCATCAACTTTTCCTTTTGATTCATCCGTTTCATCAACACGCTTGTACGCCTGTCAATGAACCTCTGTGTCAAGCGCTCATGCAGCGCATCCGATAATCTATCTTCTATCTCGCGCGTGCGCCCGCGCCAATAGGGCGCGTCACTAAGCCACCCATTCCGGTTGCAGATAAAGGTCCAGGTTCTTGTGTGGGCGATACGGGTGGAAAGCGCATCAATGTCCCCGCTGGCGTTGTCCAGCCGCCCTACATGCCGCGCGACATAATCCTCTGGCAGTACGCCCGTATCACTCATCACATAACAATACAACTCGCCAAGCAGCCGTGCATGATGATCAGGGCCAAGCTGGCGGAAATCCGGCACCTGGCAGATATTCCACAACCGTTTCAGGGCGGCAGGTGAGCCGCTGATACGCGCGATTTTCTCGTCTGCCGCCAGTCTGCGCAACACGATCATGTCATCCGCCTCTCGCGCCCGGTTAAGGCCCGGCAATGGCGACGGCGCCTCAAGACTAAGCAGCAAGCGATCAATAGAGGCGAAATCCAGCGCGCTATTGCGCCATTTAATGCGTGTCAGCGGCTCAAAACGGTGATTTTCCACCCGCGCAACCAGATCTTCGTCCATCTGCTGCGCTTCGCCCGTGGCGCCGAACGTGCCATTACTCAGATAGCGCCCAGCTCGACCAGCGATCTGGCCGACTTCGATTGGGCGCAAATCACGATGCCCAAAACCGTCAAATTTATTCAGGCTGGCGAACGCCACATGATCGACATCCATATTAATGCCCATGCCGATAGCGTCGGTGGCGACAAGAAAATCCACCTCTCCCGATTGATACAGCGCCACTTGCGCATTGCGGGTGCGCGGGCTAAGCGCCCCAAGAACTACGGCGGCGCCGCCGCGCTGGCGGCGGATCAGTTCAGCAATGCCGTAAACGGCCTCGGCCGAGAAGGCGACAATTGCAGTGCGCCGGGGCATCCGGATCAGTTTGCAGGAACCGGCATAGGCAAGATTGGAAAAACGCGGCCTGGAAACAAACTGCGCATGCGGCAGCAATCGCCGGATCAGCGGCCGCATGATTTCAGAACCAAGAAACATCGTCTCGCGCCGCCCGCGCGCATTAAGCAACCGGTCGGTAAAAATATGACCGCGTCCGGAATCTGCGCATAACTGGATCTCATCCACCGCCAAAAAATCCGTTTCTATATCGACCGGCATGGATTCAACTGTGCAGATATAATAGGCCGGACGGGCGGGCAGGATTTTTTCCTCACCCGTGATCAGCGCCACCGCAGACGCCCCGCGCAAACGCACTACCCGGTCATAAATCTCGCGCGCCAGCAGTCGTAGCGGCAGGCCGATCATGCCGCTAGCGTGGCCCAGCATGCGATCAATCGCAAAATGCGTTTTGCCGGTATTGGTTGGGCCAAGCACAGCGGTGATGGCGCTATGTTCAGAGGGGGGGTCTGGCTGAATTCGGCTGCGCGGATAAATACTCATCTAGCGACACTTCCGGGGCTGTATTCGGCAGCAAAAAACAGGCTAAAGCTGTATCTGTGTAATGGCGAGGTTGCAAGAAATTTAAGTGTTATTACAATAGCTTAATCACGTGGAAATAGGTTAAAAAATACTCCAAAACTTATCTGCCGGACGGAACCAAACTGGAACAATGCCAGTCCGAATCGGCAAATCGACGCATTTCGTGATTCGTTCACGCACTAGATATGGTGGCTGTCTATCATTAAACACCGATTCCCTGGCATTGTGAAGTTTTTTCAGATAGTTAACATCTATTATCAAAGATTAAGGTTACCATAAGCAACAATATGGTCTAGTTTTAGACAAGTCTTAGGCAGGCAAGCGACTATTAACACATCAACGGTCCGGCAAACATGAACGATATGTCAAATGGCATCGCAAAGATGCGAGCTGCCGGACAGGACTTGGTCGGTGGGGTGATCGGTACGCCCAAAGCGCGGCTGCTGCTGCTTGGCGGCGTTGCGCTGGCGGCGCTGCTTGCCATCGGTGCCTGGCTGTATGGACGCTATAGCCATGTTTATATACAGGATTCACGGCTTTCCTCGACGATGTATTCCGTTAGCAGCCGCGTTGCAGGCCTGGTTACGGAGTTTCCCGCCAAGGAAGGCGCTACCGTGCAGAAGGGGGATTTGCTGGTTGGCATTGATGCGCGCGAAGCAACTTTGATGCTTGCCGAGATGGATGCTTCACTGGCTGGCGTGCGGGCGGAAAAAGCCGCGCTGATTGCGAACCGCGATCAGGTTGATCAGCGCACCAAAAGCCAGTTTGACATGGCGCAGGCGATGATCAACGAGGTCCAGGCGCGGGAAAACGCCGCCGCCTCGGATTTGCAAATGGCGCGCGCGGATTTCAAACGCATCGATGCTCTGTACAAGGATAAAGTGATCGCAGCGCAGCGCTGGGAAACCGAGCGAAATAGAATGAATAAGGCGCAACAGGAAAATGAACGCGCGCAAGCGGCGGTTGAAGCGGGGCGCGCCCAGCTTGCCACGGCGGAATCAGCGCGCCTGGAACTGCAAGTGCTGGATCAGCGGCTGGCCGTGGCTGCGGCGCAGGAAGCAAGGCTGGTGGCGCAGCGTGACCGCCAGGCGCTTGATGTGACAGATCGCGCGGTTAAAAGCCCGGTCAATGGCGTTGTTGATGAAACCTTTGCCAATCCCGGCGAATATGTGCGCCCGGGTCAAAGGCTGTTGATGATTCACGATCAAAATAATATCTGGGTCAACGCCAATATTAAAGAAACAGAAATCCGTTTTGTCAAAATCGGCTCGCATGCGACCGTGACCGTCGATGCGTATCCGGGTGAAAACTTCGATGGCAAGGTGGTGCGCATCGGCAATGCGGCGACCAGCCAGTTTGCGTTGCTGCCTAACCCCAATCCTAGCGGCAACTTCACCAAGATTGCCCAGCGGCTTGAGGTGCGCATTGACGTTGCGCAGCGCGATCATCTGCTAAAACCAGGCATGATGGTGGAGGTGGCCGTTGACATCCCAGGCAGATAGCCCGGGCGGGTCAGGACCACCACAGCCACCCCCGCCGCAACCGCCCAAAGGCCCGCCGCCTGGAGCGCAAATGACGCCCGGCGTCACGGCGATGTTTGCGCAATACGGCTCCAATTACCGCCTTTTTGCGGTTGCGACGGCGATGCTGGGGACGCTTTCCACCCTGTTGCCCGCCACCATCGTCAATGTGGTGATCCCGGAAATCATGGGCGCGTATGGCATTGGCCAGGATAAGGCGCAATGGCTTGCAACTGGCTTTCTCGCCGCCAGCACCATCACCATGCTGACAAACAGCTGGATGGTGCACTCATTCGGCGTGCGGTTCACCTTTGTCTCCATGATATGCATTTTCTCCGTTGGTTCGGTGGCGGGCATGTTTGCCCCAAACGAAGACGCGCTGATCGCCGTGCGGATTTTTCAAGGCGCGGCGGCAGGTGTGATTACGCCGCTGACCATGCTGATCATGTTTCAGGTGTTTCCGCCCGAACAGCGCGGCCGCGCCATGGGAATTTTCGCCATGGGCACAGTGATGGCGCCGGCCCTTGGGCCGAGTCTTGGCGGCCTGGTGATTGATAATCTTGGCTGGCGTTACATTTTCTTTCTGGAGCTGCCGCTATTATTCGCCGCCATCGTCATGGGTTCATTGTTCCTGACAAAACGCGACGCCACCGGGCCGCGCGAAAAGTTTGATTGGGCGGGTTTGATATTGGTGACGATTTTCGTCACTGCGCTGCTGGTCGGGCTGACCAAGGGACAAGAGCTAGGCTGGCATGAAAATTTTGTTCTGGCCTGCTTGATCTCTTCAGGGGTTTCGTTTGTTCTGTTTTTGGCGTGGGAGCTATACAATCCGCAGCCGCTGCTGCAACTGCGGGTGTTTTTGCAGCCGTCATTTGCACCAGCGGCGCTGGTGATGTTCGTGTTCGGCGCTGGACTTTATGGCTCGACGTATTTGACGCCGCTTTTTTTGCAGACGGTACAAGGCACAACTGCGCTCTCGGCCGGGTTGATGTTGATGGCGCCCGGACTGATCATGGTGTTCGTGTTCCCGGCGGCGGGCGCGATGAGTGACCGGATTTCACCAAAAATCCCGATCATTGCCGGCCTGACGATATTTTCAATTTCGTGTTACCTGCTAACGGGCCTCGATCTGGACACGCCATTTTTGACAATCACGATTTGGGTCATGATTGGGCGCGTAGGCCTTGGGATGATCATGCCCTCGGTCAACGCCGCCTCGATGGGCGGGGTGCCGTTGCACATGATTTCGCAGGCCTCCGGCGTCAATAATTTTATCCGGCAATTGGGCGGCGCCTTTGGCACCAACTTTATCTCCATCATACTTAGCCAGCGCACCAATTTCTTTTTGGAGGCGATGACGGCAACCCAGACAGCCGCTAATACGGCAAGCCTGGAACTGCTGGATAGGCTTGGCGGCATGTTTGATATGGCAGGCTTAAGCGAGCTTACCCAACAGGACGTGGCCTTGTTCTATCTGGGGCGGATGATGTATTCACAAGCCTATATGCTGGCGTTCCGGGATGGGTTTTTGATCCTGACCTGGGTTTTTGTCCTGACCATGATCCCAGCCTTTATGCTCCGCAAACGGCACATACCCGGCGTAACGCCCGCCCCCATGGCGGCATCCCCAAAACCCGCCGCCCCCATGCCGCCACCTGCGGGCAGGCTGCAAGCCGCGGCAGGTGATGATTAATCCCGTGAGGCGTGCTAGAATGCCAGTAGCAGTCTAAAGAAGCGCTAGGACAGTTGATGGCGAAGAAACCGGAAGTGGAGGATTGGCGCGCCCTGGCGGCCAAAGAGCTGGGCAAGCGGCCACTAGACGCGCTTACCTGGCGTACGCCCGAGGGCATTGACGTAAAGCCGCTCTATACGGCGGCGGATGTCACAGGCCTCGATTTCGCGGACAGCCTGCCGGGATTTTCGCCCTATGTGCGCGGCGTCAAGGCGACCATGTATGCAGGCCGCCCCTGGACCGTGCGGCAATATGCGGGCTTTTCCACGGCGGAAGAATCCAACGCCTTTTACCGGCGCAATCTGGCGGCAGGCCAGATGGGGCTGTCGGTCGCCTTTGATCTCGCCACCCATCGCGGCTATGACAGCGACCATCCGCGCGTCACGGGCGATGTGGGCAAGGCGGGCGTGGCGATTGACTCGGTTGAGGACATGAAAATCCTGTTCGATGGCATTCCACTCGATAAAATGTCGGTGTCGATGACCATGAACGGTGCGGTGATCCCGATCCTCGCCAATTACATCGTCGCCGCCGAGGAACAGGGCGTCACCCCGGATTTGCTCTCGGGCACCATTCAGAACGATATCCTGAAAGAGTTCATGGTGCGCAACACTTATATATATCCGCCCGAACCCAGCATGCGTATCGTGGCCGTTATTATCGCCTATGCCTCGAAACATATGCCGAAGTTCAACACGATTTCGATTTCCGGCTATCACATGCAGGAAGCGGGCGCTACCCAGGTGCAGGAACTGGCGTTCACCCTGGCGGATGGCAAGGAATATGTGCGCGCGGCGCTTGCCGCCGGGCTGGATGTGGATGAGTTTGCCCCGCGCCTGTCATTCTTTTTCGCCATCGGCATGAATTTTTTCATGGAGGTGGCGAAGCTGCGCGCGGCGCGCCTGCTGTGGGCCGGAATCATGGCCGGCTTTAACCCCAAGAATCCGCAAAGCGCCATGCTGCGCACCCACTGCCAGACCAGCGGCGTGTCGCTGACCGAACAAGACCCGTATAACAATGTGGTGCGCACGGCGTTTGAGGCGATGGCGGCGGTGCTCGGCGGCACGCAAAGCCTGCACACCAACGCGCTGGACGAGGCGATTGCCCTGCCGACGGATTTTTCCGCCCGCATTGCGCGCAACACCCAGTTGATCCTGCTGGAAGAAACCGGCGTGACGAACGTCGTTGATCCGCTTGGCGGCTCTTATTATATCGAAGCGCTGACCAACGAGCTTGCTGTGGCGGCAAGAAAATAGATGGCCGAGGTGGAAGAACTGGGCGGCATGACCAAGGCTGTGGCCAGCGGCATGCCGAAGCTGAAAATCGAGGAGGCGGCGGCGCGCAGGCAGGCGCGGATTGACCGTGGCGAGGAAGTTATCGTCGGCGTCAATCGCTACCAATCAGGCAGCAAAGAGCAAATGGATATTCTGGATGTGGATAATGACAAGGTCCGCGAAGGGCAAGTCATCCGCCTGAAAAGCACCCGCGGCAACCGCGATGAACAAAAATGCCGGGCGGCGCTGGCGGCGTTGACCAGGGGTGCTGCGGGCAAGGAAAACCTGCTGGCATTGGCGATTGACGCGGCGCGCGCGCGCGCCACAGTGGGCGAAATATCCGGCGCCTTGGAGGAAGTGTTTGGCCGCCACCGCGCCCAGATTCAGTCCATCGCGGGCATCTATGGCGCGGCCTATGAAGGCGATGCGGGCTTTGAAAAAATCCAGCGCGATGTTGCCGCGTTTGCAAAAGACGAAGGCCGCCGCCCGCGCATGCTGGTGGTGAAGATGGGCCAGGACGGCCATGATCGCGGCGCCAAGGTGATCGCCACCGCGTTTGCCGATATCGGATTTGACGTGGATGTGGGGCCGCTGTTTCAGACGCCCGCTGAGGTGGCCCGCGACGCGGTGGAAAACGATGTGCATGTGGTTGGCGTATCCTCCCAGGCGGCGGGGCATAAAACCCTGGTGCCGGAATTGATCAGTGAACTGAAAAAACAGGGCGCGGAAGACATCATGGTGATCTGCGGCGGCGTCATTCCGCAACAAGATTATGATTTTCTTTACCGCGCGGGGGTGGCAGGCGTCTTTGGCCCTGGCACCAACATTCCGCTGGCCGCGGCAAAAATTCTTGAACTCATCCGTGAGCGGCGTCCGCTCGCGGCAGAATAGGAGCGTCTCATGAGTGTCGTCATTCCATTCGTCCGCGACCTGGTTTTCGAATATGGCGCGATGCAGCAGATTACGCCGCTGGTGCGGCGGGTGATCGCGCATAACCCAAGCGGTTTTACCCACAAGGGCACCGGCACCTATGTGATCGGCAAGGGCAAGGTCGCAGTGATCGATCCAGGCCCGCTGGACATGGCCCATGTGCAGGCGATTGTGGATGGGCTAAAGGGCGAGACAATCACCCATATTCTGATCACCCATACGCATATGGATCATTCGCCCGCCACCACGCCGCTGAAAAAATTGATGGGCAATCCGCCTTCTTACGGCTATGGGCCGCATGGCTCGGGCAAAGGCGTGCTTACCGGGCAAACCGTCGAAGCGGGCGGCGATAAAGAGTTTGCGCCCGATGTCGTGGTGCGGCACGGCGATCTCATTAAGGGCGATGGCTGGAGCTTCGAATGTGTGCACACGCCGGGCCATACATCGAACCATATTTGCTATGCGTTGCGTGAGGAAAAGGCGCTGTTCACCGGCGATCACGTGATGGGCTGGTCGACCACGGTTATTTCACCCCCCGATGGCGACATGAAAGACTATATGGCGAGCCTCGACATTCTGCTGCCGCGCGATGATGAAACCTATTGGCCCACCCATGGCCCCGCCATCAAGGACCCGCAGAATTTTGTGCGCGCCTATATGGGCCACCGCCATGACCGCGAGGCGCAAATCACCGCCTGCCTGAAGGATGGCGTTGGCCGCATTCCCGATATGGTCAAGATCATGTACCAGGATGTTAGCCCCACCCTATGGAACGCCGCCGGGCGCTCGGTGCTGGCGCATCTGCTGCACATGGTGGAAACCGGCCGCGCCAAATGCGCGGGCGATGCGGGGCCGGATTCGATTTATGCGGCGGGGTGAGCAAATTAGCGGTAATATCGTAACCGCATTAGCGCTATCTAAAAAAGCCCGCGTTGGGCATACGGGATAGCAAACACAAACGGGAGCAGGATACGCCATGACGCTTCAACAACCAATTGCCTATGACGCGCTCGTGCAACACGACCGGGTGCATGGCAGCCTGTATACCGATCCCGACGTGTTTGCCGACGAGTTGGACAGAATTTTCCACAAGGGCTGGGTGTATGTGGCGCATACCAGCGAAATACCAAACATTGGCGATTTCATGCGCCGCCAGATTGGACGCCAGCCAGTGATCGTCACCCGTAACGCCAGCGGCGAAGTAAAGGTGATGTTCAACCGCTGCGCCCATCGCGGCAATATGATCTGCACCAAACAAACCGGCAATACGGCGACATTTGTATGCCCCTATCATGGCTGGACCTTTGGGGTGGGAGGCGAACTGCGCGGCGTGCCTCTGCCCTCAGGCATGGGCAGCAGCTATGACAAGACCAAGCTGGGCCTGGCGATGGCGCCGCGCATGGAGATTTATCGCGGCTTTATTTTCGCCAGCCTTGCAGCGGCAGGGCAATCGTTCGATGAATATCTCGGCAGGGCGAAGGCGCTGCTCGACCGCGCCTGCAATATGTCGCCCGACGGCGAGCTCACCCTCACGGCCGGCTGGCTTAAGCATCGCTTCCATTCCAACTGGAAGATGTTGCCGGAAAATAATACCGACGGCTATCACCCGAATGTAACGCACGCCTCGCTGATGCGCGCGACCAAGGCGTTCGCCTCGCTGGCGTTCGATGAGGATAAGGGGGATATCTCAGTCGTGCGCGATTGGGGCGGCGGCCATACCGAGCTTGAAGTGGCGCCGCGCTATCAACTGAGCTATCAGCAGAAAGGCAGGCTATTTCAGTGGTTCGGCGGCATTGACGCGGCGAAGCTGCCGGACTATGTGGCGCGGATGGAAGCGGCGTACGGCCCCGAACTGGCGCGCAAATACATGATCGAGGGGCCGCCGCACGCCATCATCTTCCCGAACTTGTTTTTGGCCGAGTTGAACATTTCGTTCTTTAATCCGGTCAGCACCAATGAAGTGGTGCAGTTTTACACACCGATGCTGCTCAAGGGCGCGCCGGAGGTGAATGCGCGCGCGCTGCGCCAGACCGAGGGCGCGATGGGGCCAGGCTCGTTCCTGCTGCCCGAAGACGCCAGCATGGCCGAGCGCAATCAGTTAGGCCTGATGGCGCAATCGCCGGAATGGCTTGATCTGCGCCGGGGATTGGAGCGCGAATATGTTGATGCGGAAACCGGACTGATTAGCTCCAATGTTTCGGATGAAACCACCAACCGGGCGTTCTGGAAGCATTACCGGCAGGTTATGTCTCAGGCGGCATGATGGGGGCCGCGTGATGGGGCTTAGCGAAGCGGAAATCCGCGAAATCGAAGCGTTTTTGTTCAAGGAGGCGCGGCTTGCCGACGAATCGCGTTATGATGAATGGGAGGCGCTGTGGGCCAGCGACGGGCTGTATTGGGTGCCGCGTCATCCCGATCTCGATCCAGCCAGGGAAATCTCGCATATCTATGACAACCGCCAGCGTATTGCGACGCGGGTGCGGATGCTGAAATCCGGGTTCCGGCATTCGCAATCGCCCGCCTCGCCCATGCGCCGGGTGCTTTCCAATATTGAAATCACCCGCGTTGGCGTGGATGAATACGAGGCTGGCGCTAATTTCATGCTGATGGAATTGGCGGTGCAATCCACCCGCAACATGAATTTTTGGGGCGGACGGACTTTGCACCATTTGCGCCGCGAAGACGGCGGTATTCGGATGGTGATGAAGAAAATCTTTCTGGTCGACGCCGATGAGCCGGTCGCCAATCTGTCATTTCTGATCTAGCTGTTTAGCCCCACATTTTATCTAATAGATACGTAGATGACGCGGTCATAGCTGTTCTGGTATCTGCGATGGCTTTGCTTCGGAATCACCGGTTCGCCACCCTGATCGAGGATAAGGCCGTACAAACGATCAGCGTCATAGACCATTAAGCAATTTTTGATATCTGTTGCATGTCCACACGCCCCCCAAAAAAAGTTTTGCAAGGCCGGGAACAGGCCTTTGCAAGCGCCGCGCCTTGTAGTAATGGTGCTTACTATCTTCATGGGGCGGGGCGGCTCTGGCGGGAGATTCGGATGGTAATAGGGTTAGTTCACACGCGCCTTTTTGGCGATCCAGCCGGGAGCCGCGTGATGAGTTCTTCAATAACCTGCTTGGCGTAGGGGATGACTTAAGAATGATTGTAGCTCTCATGCTGGCTTTGGTAGCCATAGCCACTGTCGTATTTCACTTTATGAGTCCCTGGTGGTGGACCCCGATCGCCTCAAATTGGGGTAATATTGACAATACGATTATGATCACCTTCTGGATCACCGGGGTGGTTTTCATCGCTGTCATTGGTTTTACAGCGTATTGCGTCTTCGCTTTCCGCCACAAAGAGGGCAGAAAGGCGCTGTACGAGCCGGAAAATACCAAGCTTGAGGTGTGGCTCACCGGTTTAACCACGGTGGGCGTAGCGGCGCTGCTGGCGCCCGGCCTATTTGTGTGGGGCCAATTTATCACGGTTCCCGACGGCGCCGCGGAATTTGAAGTCATGGGCGCCCAGTGGGCGTTTACCTACCGGTATCCGGGTAAGGATGGCGTCCTGGGCACCACGGACGTCAAGAATATCAATTCAGACAACCCGTTTGGCCTGAACAAGAACGACCCCAACGGTCAGGACGACCTGCTGATTGATAGCGATGAGGCCCATTTGCCGATCGATAAACCGGTCAAGGTTCTGCTCCGCTCCATCGACGTGTTGCATAATTTCTACACGCCGCAGTTCCGGGTCAAGATGGACATGGTGCCTGGCATGATAACTTACTACTGGTTCACCCCCACCAGAACCGGAACCTTTGACGTGCTGTGTTTTGAGCTGTGCGGCACCGGCCACTATAATATGCGCGGAAGCGTAGTGGTTGAGGAAGACGGCGACTATGAAGCATGGCTGGCAAAGCAATCGACTTTTGCGCAATTGCAGTCAGACCCCGCGAAACGCCTGGCGAAAACAACCACTCCGGCCTTGCCCGTGATCGGCCAGCACGTGGCTGCTGCCGGTGACCAGCGCGGCGCTGCCCGGTAACGCTCTAGTCCCTAGAGCTACTTGAATTTGAGCGAATAGGAAGAGGAAGTTCTATGTCCATACACGCAGCTACCAAACCCGAGCATATCCCGCCCGCTGAAATCGCAGAGATGGACCTGTACCATGCCCATAGCTGGTGGACGAAATATGTCTTTTCGCAAGACGCCAAGGTTATCGCCATCCAATATTCGGGCACGGCCATAGCCATCGGCCTGGTGGGGCTGGTGTTATCGTGGCTGATGCGGCTGCAACTAGGGTTTCCCGAATCTTTCTCCTTTATCAGCCCCGAAATGTATTATCAGTTCATCACCATGCACGGCATGATCATGGTGGTCTATCTGCTCACGGCGCTATTCCTTGGAGGCTTTGGCAACTACCTGATCCCGCTGATGGTGGGCGCCAGGGATATGGTGTTCCCCTATGTGAACATGCTGAGTTTCTGGGTCTATTTGATCGCCGTTCTGGTGCTGGTGGCCAGCTTCTTTGTGCCAGGCGGGCCTACCGGCGCTGGCTGGACCCTATACCCGCCGCAAGCCATTCTGTCCGGCACGCCAGGCTCTGATGGCGGCATTATTCTGATGCTAGTCTCGCTGGCCTTGTTCATCATTGGCTTCACCATGGGCGGGCTAAACTATGTGGTGACGGTGCTTCAGGCGCGCACCAGGGGCATGACCCTGATGCGCTTGCCCCTGTCGGTTTGGGGTATCTTCACGGCCACCGTGCTGGCTCTATTGGCCTTCCCTGCCCTGTTTGTGGGCGCCGTCATGATGATTTTCGACCGGCTGCTGGGCACCAGCTTCTTCATGCCGTCGATTGTCGCCATGGGGGAACAGCTTCAGTATGGCGGCGGCAGCCCGATCCTATTTCAGCACCTGTTCTGGTTCTTTGGCCATCCGGAAGTGTATATCGTCGCGCTGCCTGCGTTTGGCATCGTGTCTGACCTGCTTGCCGTGCATGCGCGGCGCAACATCTTTGGTTACCAGATGATGGTGTGGGCGATTGTGATCATTGGCGCGCTCAGTTTCATCGTGTGGGCGCACCACATGTATGTCAGCGGAATGCACCCGTATTTCGGCTTTTTCTTCGCCACCTCCACCCTCATCATCGCGGTGCCCACGGCGCTCAAGGTGTATAACTGGACGCTTACCTTGTGGCGGGGCGATATCCATCTGACGCTTCCGATGCTGTTTGCGCTGGGATTTATCGTCACCTTTGTGAACGGCGGCATCACCGGGCTGTTTCTCGGCAATCCGGTTGTCGATATCCCTCTGTCCGACACCATGTTCGTGGTGGCGCACTTCCATATGGTGATGGGCGTGGCGCCGCTGATGGTGATTTTCGGGGCCATCTACCATTGGTACCCGCTGATCACCGGGCGCATGCTTGATGAAGCAATGGGAAAATTTCACTTCTGGGTGACGTTCCTCGGCGCCTATGCGATCTTTTTACCGCTGCACTATCTTGGGCTGCTGGGCGTGCCGCGCCGCTATTTCGAAATGGGGGAGACCACCTTCATTCCAGAGTCGGCCCATACGCTGAACGAGTTTGTCACCGTGATTGCGCTGCTCGTTGGCTTCAGCCAGATCGTGTTCATGTACAACCTGTACAGGAGCTATTCCAAGGGCAAGATGGCCGGCCATAATCCCTGGAAGGCCACGACGCTTGAATGGCAAACGGCCGAGGTTCCGCCAGGGCATGGCAACTTTGGCGACACATTGCCTGTGGTGTACCGCTGGGCCTACGCCTACAGCATTCCGGGCCATGATCAGGATTTCATCCCGCAAAATGTCCCGCCAACGGCCGCTGAGGATCGTTGGGAGGCAGCCAATCCAAGCCACAAGTAAGGCTGGTGATTCTGGTGCATAGGCCAATGGATTTGAGACGCAGAAAAATCTCTGGCGAGCTGAATAGGTCCCTATTCGCAGGGGTGGCGGCGCCATGAACCTATTCGCGCAATTGACCGAGAAGCCCTGGGCGCCGATGAAAAGCTCTGTCGTGGACCTGCGCGGCGGGTCCACATTTTTCATGCCGCCGGCCAAGCTGGGCCTGCGCGTGTTCTTCGCCGTGGCCTCGGTGCTGTTTTTCCTGTTGATTGTCGCCTATGGAAGCCGGATGGCGTTAGAGGACTGGCGCCCATCGCCCCGAATCTGGTTGTTGTGGATAAACACGGCCATGCTGATCGCCAGCAGTATATCAATGCAGTGGGCGCAAATTTCAGCCCATCGCGGTGATATTAATGGCGTGCGGACCGGCCTGATGGCGGGGGGCGCTTTTGGCGCCGCCTTTCTGGGTGGTCAAATCTGGGCCTGGTTGCAGCTCAACGCGATGGCGTTCTTTAACATCAGCAATCCGGCCATCGCCTTTTTTTATATTATTACGGTGCTGCATGCCCTGCATATGGCGGGCGGCATGGTGGCCTGGGGCAGAACCTTTGCCAAGGTGCAACGCGGCGCTACGGCGGCGCGGATAACATTAAGTGTCGAGTTATGCACCGCCTATATGCACTTCTTGCTATTGTTATGGCTGGTGCTTTTCGGCCTGCTATTCTCCGGCAACGACAATTTGGGAATTTTGTTAACACTCTGTGGTATCAGGTAGACAGGATCAAAGCACATGGCACAAGCTACAGCGGCACATACAGGAGCAACCGCCGATAGGCCCGATGGCCTTGAGGGCTTCGTCTCGGACTGGGGATCAGACCAGCGCGCCTTCAAGGGCGTCCCTTGGGGCAAGGCGATGATGTGGATATTCCTGCTTAGCGACACCTTCATCTTCACCTGTTTTCTGCTGTCGTACATGACGGTGCGGATGTCCACGACGGTGCCGTGGCCCAACCCCAGCGAGATTTTCGCGCTGTCGTTTGGCGGCGAACCAATTCCGCTGATCCTGATCGCCATCATGACCTTCATCCTGATCAGTTCCAGCGGCACCATGGCGATGGCGGTTAAGTTTGGCTATGAGCGTAATCGCAAGGTGTCGGCGATCCTGATGCTGGTAACGGCGATGTTTGGCGCCATGTTTGTCGGCATGCAGGCGTTTGAGTGGAGCAAGCTTATTTTAGAGGAAGGGGTGCGCCCGTGGGGCAACCCGTTTGGCGCGGCGCAGTTCGGCTCGTCGTTTTTCATGATCACCGGCTTTCACGGCTTTCACGTTTCGGTGGGGGTGATTTTCCTGCTGATCACGGCCCGCAAAGTTTGGCGCGGCGATTTCGATAGCGCCAAGCGCGGCTTTTTCACCAGCCGCAAGGGTAACTATGAGGCCGTCGAAATCATGGGCCTGTATTGGCACTTTGTCGATCTGGTCTGGGTGTTCATTTTCGCAGTCTTCTATCTTTGGTAAGGGAATAACATGGCGCAAGCACAGGACCATCATCAAGCGGTTGCTGGGGCGCCCCACGTTGAGGGGCAGCAGCATCCAATAGGCATTTATTTTAAGATCTGGGGACTGTTATTTGTTCTCAGCGCTTTTTCCTATGCCGTTGATTACTTCCACGTTCAGGGTTATCTCCGCTGGACGCTGATCCTGATCTTCATGGTGGCGAAGGCGGGGCTGATTGTCGCCGTCTTCATGCACATGATGTGGGAGCGGCTGGCGATCGTGTACGCCATTCTGACGCCACCGGTCTTGGTGCTGATTTTTGTGGCGATGATGACCTTTGAATCAGATTACACCTTCCTGACGCGCGGCTTGTTCTTCGCCATAGGGGAATAATCCGTTCAGCCTGAGAATCACTATCCCCGTGATAGGGGATGGAAAGAAAAGGGAAAAGGGGTCGCCTTTTTCCCTTTTTTTGTGGGTGCTTAGCCCCCCCTCACCCGCTGCACTCGAAATTAATTCCAATTGGACAAGTGCTGTTCTACGCTGTGAAAAATACAGAATAAACACAGGGAGGATGCAATGCGGCTGCTAAATAAGAGCATTCTGATCACTGGCGCCGGCTCGGGCATCGGGCGCGCCACGGCTCAGGCGATGGCCCGCGAGGGGGCGCGGGTCGCTGTCGCTGATATTCGTCCAGAAACTGTTGCGGCCTGTGTCGCCGAAATTGAAAAAAAAGGTGGCGAGGCGTTTGGCGTCACAGCTGATGTCGGCGATTTAGGCCAGATTGATCGCATGATCTCAAGCGTAACCACGCACTTTGGCCAGCTTGACGCGCTGGTTAATAATGCGGGCGTCACACGGCGCTGCGCCATAATGGACATCGACGAAGAATTATGGGATTGGGTGCACCGCGTCAATGCCAAGGGCGTATTTTTCTGCCTGCAACGCGCCGCGAAGGAAATGATCAAGCAGCGCCACGGGGTGATCATCAATATAGCATCAATCGCCGGTCGTGGTTTTCCCGGCACCTCGAATGCAGCCTATGCGGCAAGCAAAGGGGCAGTAATCAGCCTTACCATGACGGCGGCGCGCAGCCTGGCAAAACATAATATCAACATCAATGCGATCTGCCCCGGCGTCACCCGCACCGAACTGATGCAGACCATCATCACTGCACGCATCGCAAAGGAAGGAATTTCAAGGGTTGACGCGGAGCGGGCGGCCGCTCAGGGCATCCCCCTTGGCCGCATGAATGAGCCCGAGGATATCGCAGCGATGGGGGTGTTTCTCGCCTCAGACGAGGCGCGCAACATCACCGGTCAATCTTTCAATGTGGATGGCGGCCTGGTGATGATGTGAGGTGGACGCAATCGGCGACTCAGGCGGGCGGCTCAGGCTTGCTTGCGCCGCCGCCATCCGCCGATCATACCTAGCCCGCTCAGCAATATCGCCATTGTCCCTGGTTCGGGAACAGCAAGTTCAAGTCTTCCCGTTTGTGAATTGGCGGCGGTGAGCCCCGTGGCGGAGCCTCCCCCCGAACCAACGTCATCCCAACCGATAAGGTCCAGAGCCTCAATATCAAGCGCCGTAATTGGCATCTCAATGCCACGCGGCAAAGTTGGGTCTTCCACACCCAGCAGCACACCGGATAATGCATTATCGCGCCAGTGGCTCGCCTGCCTGCCATCGCCAAAATAGAAGCCTGTTGAAAAACGGGCCTCGGTTTGGAGATTATCCATATACGCCACCTGGCCAGGGCGAAGTTCACGCGCCATTGTCGTGAATTGCGCGTCAGTGGCCGGATTTTGTGATGTTCCAAACCGGTATAGATCCAAAGGCCGGGGCGCCACCCCGCCTCTGGCGCCACTCTTCAGCATGGCGTCTACCTGATCCACAACAGAGACAAAACCAAGCACATGACCGAGTTCGTGCAACGCCACAGTCTCGAAATCCGTGCCCACGATACCGTCATCATTGTTGAAATCAAAGCTAAACGCGCTATTAAACTCGATAGTTGCATCCGACGCTGTTACCCGCCCAAACCCTAGCGCCATGGCGTTGGCCTGGGTAAGCATCATATTGCCATTTTTGGTAATTCCCGACGGCAGCAAGGCGTTAAATTGCGCAGCAATGGGAAGAAAAGCTGTGATCCTATCATCACTTTCATTGCTGGCGTCAGTTACCATCGCATTCCGGATCGTATTATACGACGCTTGCAGCAGGGTTGAGCTGGCCTGGCCAATTACGCTGGAATTTCCCAGATTGCGATAGTTGGCGTTGATTTGCAGCGTTATATTGTCGGTAAACTGGGACTCCCATATATCAGCCGCACGATTGAACGCCGCCAGCACCTGGGTAGCCAGGGCGCCGCCGCCAGTCAACCCCCCGCCAGCAACCGGATTGATGTTGATGACCAGCGCCTGCGCAGGAACCGCCATGCCGGCAGTGGCGAGCGCTGCCATGGCTGCACTGGAAAGAAACCGGGCCATGCCATTATCTATATATTTTTTCAACATGATTTATCCTCAATAGTATATGCAACTGCGCGGGTTTGCTAACTCACGGAACTGATATTACCGACGAGGCCGTATCATAATGAAAATTCTCTTAATAGGCAAATCAGATCCCGTTTAACTGTTCATCCGTCACACAGCTTGATCGTTACTGCGGTAAAATATAGTATGATGAATTTGTTACCTGCCTCGGAACTGCGGCTTTCGCTTTTCCATAAAGGCGCGGCGGCCTTCCTTGTAATCCTCGCTTTCGAAACATTCTCGAACCAGCTTTTCGCTGCTGGCCGCATCAAAGCCATCCGGCGCCTTTTCGATCTCAATCATAGCTTGCTTTGCCGCGCGCAGGGTCAATGGCGCATTGGCGGCGATCATGGCGCAAGTTTCGCGTGTAGAACGCTCTATGTCATGTTCATCCACGACGCGATTCACCGCCCCCATATCCTTGGCCTCCGTGGCGGTGAATTGCCGTGCGGTAAAGAATATTTCCCGCGCGAATCCCGGCCCAACCAAACTCATCAGGGAACGGATGCCGCCATGCCGGTACCCGAGCCCGAGTTTCGCCGCCGGAATAGCAAAGCAAGACTCAGGCGTAGCAATCCGCAAATCGCAACTGAGCGCAATGGCCATGCCGCCGCCAATGCAAAAACCGCGTATCATCGCTATCGAGGGCAATTTTGAATGCGCCAAACGGATGGTGGCCGCATCGACAACATCTTCATAGGCCACTACATCCTGGGGCGTCGCACGGAGAGTCTCGAATTCAGAAATATCCGCGCCTGAGACAAACGCCTCATTGCCCGCCCCCTTAAGCACCATAACGCGGATTTCCGTATCTGCTTCAAACGCGCTGATAATGCGCGGCAATGCCTGCCACATATCCAGCGACATGGCGTTCCGCTTTTTCGGCTGATTGAAAATTATCCAGCCAATAGCGCCGTCTTTGCTGGCGATCATCCGCTCGCTGCCGTGGCTCATAGTAGCTCCATTATCTCAAATCACGCCGCGTTCACGAAATCCGGCAATGGCGGCGGCGTCGTATCCGGCGGCTTTCAACACTTCATCCGTATGCGCTCCCTGCGCGGGCGTCGCGCTGACCACCTTGAAGGGCGTGCGGCTCAGGCTTACCCCCTGCCCCACTAATTTTATCTCACCCATTTCAGGGTGCGCGACAGGCACGGCCATTCCAAGATGTTGCACCTGCGGGTCTTCGAACACTTGTTTGATGTCATTGATTTGCCCGCTGGGCACCCCTGCCTTATTAAACACGGATACCCAGTGTGCGCTGCTGTGGTGAATGATAATATTCTGAATAAGTGCGTTGATGGCGTCGCGGTTTTTTGAGCGCGCTCTTGGCGTTGCATAATCGGGGTTCGTCAACAAATCTGGACGTTCAATCACTTCGCAAAACCGCTTATAAATCGCGTCCCCCGTAGCGGCGATATTGATATTGCCGTCACTGGTTTTGAATACGCCCGTCGGGATACCGGTCGGATGGTTATTTCCCGCCTGCGCTGGCACGACCCCATCCATCAGCCAGCGGGTTGCTTGAAAATCCAGCATGGCCACCTGCGCTTGCAGCAGCGAGCTTTGCACCCATTGCCCCTCACCGGATTGCTCGCGCTCCAGCAGCGCAATCAGAATGCCCTGGGCGCAATACAGGCCCGCCGTCAGGTCGGCAACCGGGATGCCGGCGCGCACCGGCCCCTGACCCGGCAGGCCGGTAACCGACATCAGACCGCCCATGCCCTGGGCGACCTGATCAAAGCCAGGCAGATCCCCATAGGGGCCGTCCTGGCCAAAACCCGAAATACTGGCATACACCAGACGCGGATTCAGCGCCCGCAAGGCTTCATAATCGATACCGAGCCGGTGCTTAACCCTGGGGCGGTAGTTTTCCACAAGCACATCAGCAGATTGCGCCATATGTTTCAAGATCGCCACACCCTCAGGATGTTTCAGATTGAGCGTCATGGCGCGTTTGTTACGGTGCAGATTCTGAAAATCAGAGCTGTTGCGTGACCCGCCCAGACCATCATCGACATGCGCCGTGCGAGGGGCCTCGATCTTGATCACATCCGCGCCCCAGTCAGCCAATTGCCGCACCGCCGTAGGCCCGGCCCGCACCCGCGTCAAATCCAGCACCTTGAAACGCGATAATGGTCCAGAGCGGGGGGCCTGCGATTCACGCATGAGTTTTCATCTTTCCCTTAATCTGCCGGGATGTTACACCAAGGCAAATGCAGATGCTGTGCTAACGCGCCCAGGCCGGCCGGTGATCGCGCAGCCAATTCATCGATGGCCGTTCAACCCAGTTGGTCAAGGCCATTGCAGCGAGCAGGGCTACAACAAGCGCCAAGGCTAGCTCCATCAATCTTGGCAATGCCAGCATATCCATTACGACAATGCCTAGAACCTGATGCACCAGATACAGCGTATATGAAATCCCGCCAAGATAAACCAGAATTGGGTTACGCAAAGGGGGTACAGATCGCGTGGCGGCGATATAGAAAATAACTTGCAGTATTGACAGCATGACAGTGATCGTGGCCGGGTAACGTATCACATTTGAGGCAATGGAAAAGGCAATCAGCAGCAGAATAAACCAATCGGTTTTTTTAACGCCCGCCATCCTTGCCTTTCGCAGTTCGTAAACGCAGATGCCAAAGACGAAAAAATGCCCATAATCCAGCGCCATAATATGTACGATGGGCCATGGAATAGGATTTGGGACAGAATAAAATCCATAAAGAAAAGTCAGCACCGACCAAAGCAGCATCACATATTTGTAATGCGCCATTAGACCAAATCGGATCATTGCCGCGACAAGAAAATAAAACGATAATTCGACGCTAAGACTCCAGAAAACATGAGCTATTGACGTGACATGGAAATATCCCTGAATCATGGTCAGATTTACAAGGAACTGGCCAATACCTACACCACGTGCATTGCTGTTCAGAAGCGTCGCTACGCTCAGAACGATAATGGCGCCCCAATATGCGGGGTACAGTCTGGAAAATCTGCGATAGCCGAACTCGGCAACCGTCTTGCACTTTTCGGCGGTGAAAAAAATCACGAAGCCGCTAATCATGAAGAACAAATATACCGGCATCAGCCCCAGATACCATTCCGGTATGGTGAAATAACCGAATAATTGGTAGAACAGTTTATCTTTGGGCAGCGCTGGAACCGGGTATCTGCATAAAAAATGATAAAATAAGACACACAGCGCAGCCAGGCCACGCAAAGAATCCAATTCAGCCAGCCGATCCGATTGTTTTATTTCTGTCATTGAACCCATTACGCGCCATTTTTTCCAACCCGCTCTATTCAATCTGCTCACAGATTGAATAGAGCGTCTGACCTGCTCACCCTTTATGCGCCATGGGAAGGTTGAATCTTTTGGTAAATTAATGGCTTGGTTTGGAGGGTATAAAGCCCGTGACATACGCGTCAACGCCGTGCCGGTACATACGGTGCGGCAAGGCAACGCCGACTCTGGAGATTGACACTATTAACAGCGCGGAAGGGTTCATATTACTCAAATGATCCGATTAATAATACTGGAACGATGCTATCAAATTATCTTCTAAATCTAAAATTACAATATTTATTCTTAATGTTGACAATATTCAGTCCATAACCTCTATACTCAAAAAGATAGTGCATTAATTAGCTAATATCGTTGATGATAAAAACTAACCGAATCAAGATTAATACAGTAAACCTTGTTGAATCTATAGGATAGGGTATAATCCTTCGCATACCCTTAACCTCTTTAACTTAGTGTCGGGTCCTACGTAAAGCCTAACTGGCGCCACCGCCCCCGCTCACTGTAGCTAACTTCCAGTAACAAGACGTACTAACATCTAACTGTTTCGAAGTCTATTTGCAAAAACCAGAAATATGACAATGGCCGCATCACCACATCTTAGCCTCAGTGTGACCCCTTTAGCCTGCCAAACGTGGAAAGAGGCGGAGTGGCGGGATCTTGAAAATAGAGCCGGGGACTATTCTTTCTTTCTTTCACGGCATTGGATAGGCGCCTGGCTTCGCTGCCTGCCCGATGGCACCCGTTTGAACTTGATGCGCATCACCAATGCCGGGCAGCTTGTTGGCCTTGGCGTCCTGGTTCAGGGATCTGCGCCAGTCCTGAGATGGTTCAAATTGCCGCAAATTGCGCTGCATGAAACGGGTAATCCAGAAATCGATACCATTGCGATCGAGTATAATGGCTTTCTGGCTGCGGATCAGTACACGCAATCCGTCAATCAGGCGGCGATAGAATGGTTGGTAGCTGACGGCGTAGCCAACAAAGTAATCCATTTCGGCGGTATCGAAGACGAACTCTATCAGGCGCTGCAAAATTCGGCATCCCGGCATGGGCGTAGTTTGAGAATGTTGAGCGAAAGCGATGCCTCTTACGTAAATCTTTCTTCCGTTCGGGCAGGCGGCAAAGATTACCTGGACTGCCTTAGCCGCAACACCAGGCAAAATCTGCGTCGCGAATTACGCAGGTATGAAGCGATTGGACCTTTGCGCTATCATATTGCCAGCAGTCCAGAGGAGGCTTTGGAATATTTTACCGCACTTGGGCATTTGCATCAGTCATACTGGGTATCACGTGGAAAGCCCGGAGCTTTCTCCAGCGCATTTTTTGTGAATTTTCATACAAATCTGATAAGGTCAGCGTTCGCTGGCGGCCATATAGAAATGGCTAAAGTGACGGTCGGAGATGCGATTGTGGGGTATTTATACAATTTCAACTGGCAAGGCGCCGTGCATGCCTATCAGAGCGGATTTTGCTATGAGTTGGGCGATGCGTTCAAGCCCGGCTATGTTTGCCATTATCTCGCCATCGTCAATGCCCTGGAAAGAGATCTGAGCCTATATGATTTCATGGCGGGTTATGGACAGCACAAATCCAGCTTGGGAAACGGGAAAAAACGGCTATTCTGGGTTCAATCGTGCGCGAACACTCTTTTGATCCGGCTGGAAGATTTCGCCAGCTCGCTCAGGACGAATTCAAGCCAGGGACAGGGGGGGTAGCTTGCATTTGGTTTCTGAAAAACCTCTGTATAATGACAATTGGCTGCCGGTCGGCGGGCTGGCGGATTTGCCGCCCCTATTGATGATTATCGTCGATACGGAAGAGGAATTTGATTGGAACGCTCCCTTCGACCGTAAAAACACCGGCGTGAATTCAATGGCGTCGCAATACAAGGTTCACGAAATTTACGCCCGTTATGGCGTCCGTCCAACCTATGTCATGGATTATGCCGTGGCGTCGCAAGCGGCCGGATACACGCCCCTCAAGCAATTATTGGCGAAGGATCAGTGCCTGATCGGCGCGCACCTGCACCCCTGGGTTAATCCACCGCACGAAGAAGAAGTAAATGCTCGCAATTCCTATCCGGGAAATTTACCCCCCGATCTGGAACGCCGCAAACTGGAAATTTTAACCGCCACAATTACTGAAAATTTTGGGACACGGCCCGTAATATACAAAGCCGGCCGCTCTGGCCTTGGCCCAGCAACATTCCGTTCACTTACGAATATGGGATATCAGATAGATTTGACCCCTGTTCCCTATTGTAACTATAGCGAAAAACACGGGCCGGACTTCAGCAACATCCGGCCACATCCTTACTGGATTGAAGCGCCGGGCGGTCTTTTGTCAATTCCGCTTACGCGTGGATTTTTTGGTCCACTCAGCGCCTTCGGCGCATCGATTGACGGTTTGCTGGATAAGCCATTGGCAAAAACATTGATGATGCGCGGAATGATGTCGCGCGCGCGCCTGCTGGAGCACAGCGCGCTAACCCCCGAAGGCATTGACGCTGCGGAATATATCAAACTCGTCACCGCTATGATACGCCAAGGCATCCGCATATTCAGCCTGACCTATCACAGCCCCTCGCTGGCGCCTGGCAACACGCCCTATGTGCGCACCGAAGCCGACCTGCAAAAGTTTCTGGCCGACATCGAACGGTTTCTGGATGTCTTCTTCAACAAACTCGGCGGCGCCGCCAGCGACCCGGTCAGCCTGCGCCAGCTATTGCTGGAGCGCAGCGGAATGATCGGCGCCAAATAGTATTGCTGGCAGTAACACCGCCCTGCCCGCTTGACCCAAACCACGCCTTGGGTAAAGCTAGCCCTTCACAATAACCGCGAGGCGCAAAGCCTCGCATCACAGGGAGGCGCCAGCAGTAGCGGGCGAAATCAGCATGAAAGACGTAAAAGGAAAGGTCGCGTTCATCACCGGCGGCGCCAGCGGCATGGGGCTTGGCATGGCCCGCGCCTTTGCGGCGGCGGGCATGAAGGTGATGATCGGCGATATAGAAGCGGGACCGGCGCAGAAGGCCGTCGATGAACTGAAAGCCAAAGGATATGACGCCGCCTGCGTACAGGTGGATGTCACCAAACTCGAAGACGTGCAGGCCGCCGCCAAAAAAACCATCGAGACATTCGGCAAGGTGCATGTGCTCTGCAACAATGCCGGCATCGCCATCGGCGGCAGGAGCGAGTCGGCCAGCATGCGCAACTGGCATTGGGTGATGGATGTCAATGTGTGGGGTGTCGTGCATGGGCTGCAAACCTTTGTGCCGCTGATCCTGTCGCACGGCGAGGGCGGCCATGTGGTCAATACCGCATCGATGGCCGGCATGTACGGCATCCGCGGCACCGGCCCCTATAACGCCTCGAAATTCGCCGTAGTCGGCATGACCGAAACCATGATGGCGGAAAACCGCAAAACCGGCCTTGGCGTTTCGCTCATGTGTCCGGGCGTTGTGAACACCAATCTCGGCACCTCTGTGCGCAACAGGCCCGAACAATATGGCGGCGCCGCCGCGCCAAACGAAAAAGACCGGCTAGGGCTGAGCAATGGCCTTAATCCGGACATTGTGGGCAAGTTGGTGCTGGAGGCGATCCTGGAGGATCAGCCTTATATCTTTACCGATCCCGCCTTGCGCAACCTGATTGAACTCCGCACCGGGCGCATCCTGGCCGGTTATGACTGGGCCGATAAAGCCAAGGCGCTACAGGGCGCGGTGCAGTCCAGCGCGCTGCCGGCGTAATTCCCAATCTCCACCACAAAAAACGGCAGGCCGGAGCCTGCCGTTTCATTTTGTGGTCTAAAACCTTGTTACCGGGAAGACCGCAGCTTTCCATCTGCTAGAATGGACAGCAAGCTTGCCATTCAACGTTGATGATTGCAAGCTCTCAAAATATAGTTTGGGGGTGGAAATGGCTTACCGGTTAAGTCTCGATCTTGGCACCAATTCTTGCGGCTGGTGCTTGCTGGAACTGGATGGCGAAGGCAACCCCGGCGGCATCAGGACAACCGGCGTGCGCATCTTTAGCGATGGCCGCAATCCCAAGGACGG
>CAMTWQ010000083.1:0-6937 GCA_947085465.1 uncultured Alphaproteobacteria bacterium | reverse complement strand
GCATTAAGTTCGAGCCATGAGGCTCGAACTTAATAAAGAAAATTGCTCTAGATTTTAATGTGTTAGAGCAGCTTTCCGCGATTAAGTGGGGTCACTTCGTTACTCCACTTAATCGCGGGCTGCTCTAGCGCTATTCAAGCACTTTCAACGGGGGGGAACAATGACTGCTTAACCGGCCAAATGCAGGGGAGGCTTATTCTCTAGAACAACCTACTCGGCGTCAGACAACGCTGTTGGCTTCACCAGGGTTTGCGGTACAGGGCGCAGCAAAAAGGCGGGCACATGTTCGCCCATTCCTACCATGCTGGAGCTTAGCCGCTCTGGCGCCAGTGGCTGCTCCGTTACGGGCAAACGCCTGGTTCCGACCGGCGGTTGCGCTGTTTCCTCCAGTTTTTTGGTTTTGCCGCGCTTGCCGGGAGGAGGAGCGCTACTGACATCAGGGATTGCTACAGCCTGTTCTATCTCTGTTATAGCGGCGCTTGCATTGATGGGGTCATGAGCGGTGTCCGGCGGCGTGGTGCGTGGAATTTTCCGGCCCAGCATTTTCTCAATTGCATCGACATATTTAACTTCACCTGGTGACGCGAGCATGAACGCATGGCCTTCGCGCCCGGCGCGCCCGGTGCGGCCGATACGGTGGATATAATCCTCCGCATGGATGGGCACATCGAAGTTGAAAATGTGGCTGACTTTTGGAATATCAAGACCCCGCGCCGCCACATCGCTTGCCACCAGCAATTGCACTTCGTCATTCCTGAATTGCTCAAGCACCGCAATGCGATGCCGCTGCTCCATATCGCCATGCAGCGCGCCCACACTAAATCCGTCGTCTTTCAGGCTGCGGTAAAGTGTATCCACGTCACGCTTGCGATTGCAAAAAATGATCGCGTTAGCAACCGGCTCCGAGCGAATAAGACGGCGCAAGGTCTTGCGTTTTGCGCGCGCGTCCACTTCTTCCAATGCTTGCACAACAGTGGCTGCGGGCGATGCAGGCGGCGCCACCTCTATGCGTTTGGGATCGCGCAAAAACGCCTCGGTCAGGCGCTGAATTTCCTTCGGCATGGTGGCGGAGAAAAACAGTGTTTGCCGGGCCGCCGGCAGCAGCTTGCAGATTTTTTCGATGTCCGGGATAAAGCCCATGTCCAGCATCCGGTCGGCTTCATCAATGACCAGAATTTCCACCCCGTGTAGCATGAGCTTGCCACGCCCAAAGTGGTCGAGCAGCCGGCCCGGCGTAGCGATCAGCACGTCGACGCCGCGATCAATCAGCCGCGCCTGATCGTTAAACGACACGCCGCCAATCAGCAGCGCCATGCTGAGCTTGTGATGTTTGCCGTAAATTTCAAAATTCTCGCTCACCTGCATGGCCAGCTCGCGGGTCGGCTCCAGAATTAATGTACGAGGCATCCGCGCCTTGGCGCGGCCCTTGGCCAGCAAATCAATCATGGGCAAGGTAAAGCCAGCGGTCTTACCGGTGCCCGTTTGCGCAATGCCAAGAACGTCCCGGCCATTGAGAATTTCGGGTATGGCTTCAGCCTGGATCGGGGTTGGCGTTGAATAGCCAGCGTCGCTTACAGCGCGCAAAAGGTCTGGACTTAGACCGAGATCAGAAAATTCCATGTGGTGATTAAGCTACATACATTGAGGGTTATTAGGGCAGTGGATTAACCGCAACGCATTCTGCGAATCCACCGGTTATTTGGGGCGCAGCATAGCGATAAGCGGGCAATTGTCAATTAATCCGCCAATATGCTCCAGCAGCCTATCTGCGTGACGGGAGCGGGCTGAATTTCCGCTCGCTCGCCGGGGCGCTTAACACATCGCGCAAGAGTAGATTGATGGCCCCGGTAATGCTGGCCGGGTCTGCATGGGCCGCTGGAATCTTCACCTGGCCGCTTGCGGCCTGGCTCTGGCTAATGCAGAACACAGCCATTACCCGAACGTCTTGAGCGCCAGCAAAGGCAATCTTGTCCGCCGCTTCACATGCTTGCCAGGGCAAGGTTTGGAAATGGGGCTGGAATAGCAGCACGAGCCTTGAGGTATGCTGGACAGCAGCCCCCCCGCTTGGCGCAAGGCGGGTGGCGGGATAACGGCCGGGCAAGCGGAGCGATTGCAGGATATGCTCCGCGTTCATCGCAGCAGGCAAAACACCAAGGATTTCGACCGGCATCGCGCCAGTGCGCGCGCCATAACCTGGCTGGAAATGCTCTAATAGGGGATGATGCTGAACATGCGTGATCACACTCCGCTGTGCGCACCCGGCAAACAACAGCAACCAACAAAACCCGGCAATATAACGGAGCAGGGTATATGCTCAGGCGTTGGCGGTGGTGGGATCGATCATGCGTTTAACTTCGGTAATTTTACTCGCCGGGAAGCCGCTGCGCTTGGCGTGCTCATGGATGACGCTTTCATCCTTCGCCAGATAAATGCAAAAAGTTTTGTCCGCCGCAACAAAGGATTCCAGCCACTGAATATCCGGCGCCAGTTCGGTCAGCACCTTGTTTGAATTTTGCGCGGCGGCGCGCAACGCCTCGCGCTCGGCGCTGCCAATGGCCGGCAGATCACGTTCGATAACAAACTTCCGCATGGCGTTCTCCCCTATATTTTGTTTAGCGGGAAAGGTAGCCGAATTACAGGTTTCTTGAAAGCAGCGATTTCAGATGTCCAGGCCGGTTGCGAAGGCGGAGCGCTCCTGAATAAAGGCAAAGCGGGCTTCCGGCCGCCGCCCCATCAATTGCTCCACCAGGGCTTCGGTTTCCGCCTCGCCCGTCTCGCTCAACACGACGCGCAGCAAATTGCGCTTTTTCGGGTCCATGGTGGTTTCGCGCAATTGTGCGGGCATCATTTCGCCCAGCCCCTTAAAGCGGCCAATATCCACTTTGCCACGGCCGTTGAATTGGGTGCGCAATAGCTCGTCCTTATGGGCGTCGTTGCGCGCATAAGCAGTTATGGCGCCCTGGGTCAGCCGGTACAGCGGCGGTAGCGCCAGATACAGGCGGCCGCCATGGATAAGGCCGCGCATCTGCCGGTAAAAGAATGTAATCAGCAGCGACGCAATATGCGCGCCGTCCACGTCGGCGTCGGTCATGATAATGACCTTCCCGTAACGCAGATCGGCGTCGCGGAATTTAGAGTCCATGCCGCAGCCAAGCGCCAGCACCAGATCGGCGATTTCCTGATTGCCGGCAAGCTTCTCTGCGGAGGCGCTGGCGACATTCAAAATTTTGCCGCGCAGCGGAAGGATGGCCTGGGTGCGCCGGTCGCGGGCCTGCTTGGCCGAGCCGCCTGCGGAATCCCCCTCGACCAGAAAAATTTCCGTGTCCTCGGCCGAGTCACTTGAACAATCCGAAAGCTTGCCCGGCAGGCGTAATTTGCGGGTCGCTGTTTTACGGCTGATCTCACGTTCCTGGCGGCGGCGCAGCCGTTCCTCGGCGCGCTCAATACACCAATCAAGCAGTTTGCTGGCGGTGTCCGGCGCGCCAGACAGCCAATGATCGAAATGGTCACGCACGGCGCTCTCAACCAGCCGGGCGGCGTCGGCGTTAGACAGTTTTTCTTTTGTCTGGCCTTGAAACTCCGGCTCACGGATGAACATGGATAGCATCGCGCCGGCGCTGCCCACCACATCATCTGCGGTCAGGATGGCGGCTTTGCGATTGCCGGTCAGTTCGCCATAACCGCGCAAGCCCTTATATAAGGCAGTGCGAAAACCGGTTTCATGGGTGCCGCCCTGGGGCGTGGGCACCGTGTTGCAATAGGATGAGATAAAAGCGTCGGCGCCCGCGTACCACGAGATGGCCCATTCCACAGAGCCGCGATCAGCAGGAAATTTTTCCCGCCCGGTAAAAGGCGTAGGGGTCACCAGACTGAAACCCTCTACCGTTACCGCAAGAAAATCTGCGATGCCGCCGGGAAATCGCATGGTCTCGCTTTCCGGGGTAGGGTCGTTTTTTTGCAGCAATTCCGGCGCGCATTTCCAGCGAATTTCCACGCCAGCGAAGAGATAGGCTTTAGAGCGCGCCATTTTATACAGCCGAGCTGGCTTGAAGCGCGCGCCTGCGCCAAATATTTTTGGATCGGGCAGGAACCGGATAGAACTGCCGCGCCGGTTAGTGGCGCCGCCAAGTTTGCGCAGTTTGCCTTGCGGTTCGCCCCTGGCGAAGCTTTGCGCATAAAGCTGCTTGTCGCGGGCCACTTCCACCTCAAGCTCAATCGAAAGCGCGTTGACGACGGAGAGGCCGACGCCGTTGAGGCCGCCCGATGTCGTATAGGCGCTGCCGCCGAATTTGCCGCCGGAATGCAGAGTGGTCAGGATTACCTCGAGCGCCGATTTGTTTTTGAACTTTGGGTGCGGGTCGATGGGAATGCCGCGGCCATTGTCGGTAACGCTCAGCCTGCCGTCGGCCTCCAGGGTAACTTCAATGCGGGTGGCGTGACCGGCCACAGCCTCATCCATCGCATTGTCAAGGATTTCGGCCGCCATATGGTGCAGCGCATTCTCGTCGGTGCCGCCAATATACATGCCCGGCCGGCGGCGGACTGGTTCCAGACCCTCCAAAACCTCGATATCGCGCGCCGTGTAAGTGGCGTCACGCGGAGCGCGGGCAGGTTTTTCAAACAGGTCAGCCATGCAGGTGATAATCTTGGTTTATGCGGCGAATCGCAGTGTGTTGAATGGTATATCGCTTTTTGTTTTGTCATAATTATTTTCCTGAAAATGCTTCCTCGCAAACGCCTTTCAAGAACCTGTCTTGAGGAATTTTTCAAATTCCTGAGCTTTTCGTTTATCGGCAAAGGCATGGTAGGAAATAAGCTTCCACGGCGCAAATTTAGCAGTGTGTTTAGATTCACCGGCGTAGTGCGCTCTCATGCGTGCTTTCAAATCTTCTGTGAAGCCGATGTACGTCTGATCTAGAAAATTGATGCTTCTCAGTAAGTAGGCGTAGAACATATTCCCTCCAGCCCTCCTACGCCCTTCGGGCTTCGAAGGGCACTCCTTCGCCTAAGAACGCCTTCGCGCGGCTTACTGGCGTAAGCCACCCGAAGCCGTAGGTGAGGGTGGTCGGCCCTGGTCGATGGGTTCAGAACCCGAGACGATTTACGGCTACTCGTTTTATCCATGTCATACAATAGGTTGATGAAAAGAACCACCTGACCGATCAGCCGGCGCGGGAGCGTAGGCATGATCCTAAGGTTTAATATGTTCTCTTTTTGTTCTTTACAAAAAGGTTTGATTTTGATATAAAGTAAATTCGTTTTACGCCCTTTTAGGAGTTTCCATGTCTCTCCCGGATATCATCCATACCCCAGCCTATAAAAAGGCGTTCGATCTGTATCTCAGGAAAGGCGTACCCATTGAACTGTCGTTAAAGGCAATGGCCCAAGAACATCCGGCCACGCATTACGTTTGGCGCACACGCGGCGACAACAAAGTGAGGGCATCACATGCGGCGAACAACGGCAAAATCTTCGCATGGGACAACGTGCCGCCAACCGGACATCCCGGCGAGGATTTTGGCTGCCGGTGCTGGGCGGAGCCATATAAGCCAAAGCTTGAAGAATCCGACTTTCAATCTGTGATCAGCGCGGTCAATGACAAACCCCGTTGGGGATGGGCTGAGTTTTTTGATCATTATTTTAATAAAAATGGCGAACCGGTTACCCTGCCGCAGATCGGACACTTGCAGGTCATTATCGATCATGTTGAGAGCACTATTTACAGGAGAGTACGAGCGCAAATCGTAAATAAAGCGCGCAGTGTGGTTTCCGGCCCTATCACGGATGATTTTAAGAACTCATACAGCTTTCACGGCGTTTCCTGGGCGCATGGTGGCGCCACTCTGAGCGGAGATATCTATGGCGGTGTCACCCGGCAAGGGCGGTTTTTAATCATATCGGTGACTGTTGTGTATAATTTCAGCGATGTGTTTACCATTGTTGAAAAAGAGCCAGGAACTCCGTATCCGATTAGCGGATGGTGGAAAACCCGGATAGAAATCATCGCAAACAAGGATGAAAGCGCCAGCAGGTATAAAAAGCCTGGAGATGAAGCGGAATATGGGGTCGTGGAACAGCAGCCGCTGTAAAAAATTTGAATATGCAGAAGGAATTACGACACTGATTAGAAATGCATTCAGATTTGTTCCCCGCAAGTTTCAGGCAACCTTTGAGCGTTTTCCGCTGGCGGTTCTCTGCATCGCCGGTTTCTATGTCCTTGGATTATTCGATCTGCCTTTGCCGCATGGTTGGGGTTGGGTTATTATATTGCTGACTTATTGCGGCGCATTCTGGTTGGTTAGCATCGGGCTCTACTCGGAAGCGCATGGTCTACCGATGCGGGTCACCGTCGCGATCAGCCTCGTAACTTTTCTGCCAATTCCCTACCCGGCTTTAATAACTCCGGACATAAGTTCTGATGTCCTGGGCTATGCGCTTCCGGCGCTTTTTGCCCTCATGTTCATTGCGCCATTCCTGAGGCGGAATGTCAAATTCAAGGAGGTGGGGCAGTTTTATAATCAATTCTGGGGACATATCGGCAGAACCATCCCCATCGTTTTTCTGTTATTCATGATCGCGCTGGCGGTATTTTTCTGGCTCTATCCTGTTTTTGGCATCCCGAAGCATCGCCGTGCGTTTGGGCCGCTAAGCGAAATCATTATTGGCCTGCTGTTTCCAATGATGGCCTTGATGGGGATTCCAAAAATTCAAAAAAAATCTGGGCACCCAGAGGATAAATTTTGACCCAAAAAACCGAAAGGTGGTCGGGGAGACTGGATTCGAACCAGCGACCCTCTGCTCCCAAAGCAGATGCGCTACCAGGCTGCGCCACTCCCCGATCAGAGTGGACCGGTGGTAGCCGAATACATGCCTGAAGGCAACTGTCTCAGGCAGGATTGTCGATAGCACATGATATGTCCGTTTTTTGTAGCAGACG
>CAMTWQ010000082.1:0-17746 GCA_947085465.1 uncultured Alphaproteobacteria bacterium | reverse complement strand
GCCGCAACAACCCGCTCACGAAGATCAATAGAATAAGGTTTCGCCATACATACTGGCCTCCCATCCAGCCAGTATCTTGAATCACATCAAAACTGATTTGGGAATCCTAAATCGATTCAACCTAAAATCATTCCGCTCTAGCGTTTGTAGATGTCCTCAAAGCGCACAATGTCATCTTCTCCAAGATAGGCGCCCGATTGCACCTCGATCACGCTAAGCGGCGCTGCTCCAGGATTTTCAAGCCGGTGCTTGCAGCCGAGCGGCAGGTAAATAGATTCATTTTCCCTGAGCATATGCACTTCCGTGTCTCGGGTTACCTTGGCCTCGCCGCTAACAACCACCCAATGCTCCGCCCTTTGATGATGCAATTGCAACGATAATTTGCCTCCGGGCTTAACCATCAGATGCTTGACCTGGTGCCGCTCGCCGCTGGCAAGACTCTCAAAAAATCCCCAGGGCCGGTATACCCGCTGATGCTCCGCAAGCTCCGGGCGTTTGCGCGCCTTCAGCATATCGGCAAGTTCTTTGACTTTTTGCGCCTGATCACGAGGCACGGCCAGCACCGCGTCCGCCGTCTCGACAATCACCAGATTTTCCACACCCACTGCTGTGACCAGCCGGCTTTCGGCACGGATATAGCTGCCGCTGGTTGCGGTAGCGATAACATCCCCCAACAGCACATTGCCGTTTGCGTCCTTATCGCTCACATCCCATAGTGAATCCCAGGCGCCCACATCGCTCCACCCGATATCGGCGGGCGCCATCACCACATTATCAGCATGCTCCATGACGGCGTAGTCAATCGAATCGCTTTCGCACCTGTTAAATGCGGCTTCATCCAGCCGCAGAAAATCCAGATCGCGCTGCGCCAACGCAACGGCGGCGCGGCAATCCTCCAGCATCTGCGGGCGAAAGCGGCCTAATATTTCGAGAAACTGGCTGGCGCGGAACATGAAAATGCCGCTATTCCAAAAATACCCGCCATGTTCGAGATAGGATTTGGCTGTGGCAAGATCAGGTTTCTCAACAAATTTCACGACCCGATGCAAGATGGTTGCGCCAGTGAAACCAGCCAGTTTTTCCCCGCCCAGTTTTTCCCCGCATTGCAGATATCCATAGCCGGTTTCCGGTCTGTCTGGAACAATACCAAAGGTCACCAGATGGCCTGCTCTTGCGGCGATTGCCCCGGTTTCAACAACCGCCAAAAACGCGTCCTTTGCGGAAATCCGATGATCCGCAGGCATCAGCAGCAGCACCCCATCCGGGTCATATGACTGCACACATAGCGAAGCCACAGCGGCGGCCGGCGCGGTATTGCGCCCTACCGGCTCCAGAATTTGCAATGCGGGCGACAGATTTACCTCGCGCAACTGCTCGGCAATAATAAAACGGTGCTCATGGTTGCAGACGATCACCGGATTCGGAAACCGCTGCAAATCGTCGAACCGCAAGGCCGTGTCCTGTAACATGCTATGTGATGATACAAGCTGCTGAAGCTGTTTTGGATGATAACTGCGCGAGATAGGCCATAACCGGCTGCCGGAACCGCCGGATAGGATTATGGGATGCACCGCCCCCGGAGCACGGTCACTTTTCATGTTTTGACGGCCTTGACCATAAGACTTCCCCCGGATGGGGGTTCAACAGCGTCGCGCCAATAAACGGCGCCTTGTTCCCAGCCACCAGCGAAGTGGCTAAAATGTGACGATGATCACATAACATTTTTGATTAACCCATTAAGATTACTTATTGTATATGCGAAGCAGTGTAAACTGCCATACCGCGTTGGGTTGGGATTCGGTCACGGGTGCGCAATAATATGGAAATCACCACACGTGGCCAATGCGATATTACCGGACTGGGTAGAACGGCCCGGTGAATGGTTAGACAGGGGCATCGTCTCTGCCGCATCCCGCCTTCAGGCGTGTTAGAGCGCAAGGGAGTGTGGCCATGGCTTTCAAGGTAAAGTTCTGGGGGGTCCGCGGCAGCATTGCTTGCCCTGGCGCGAACCATATTCAATTCGGCGGCAATACGAGCTGTGTAGAAGTATCGTGCGGCGGCGAGCGCATCATTTTTGACGCCGGAACCGGAATGCGCAATCTTGGCCATTGGGTATTGCGCAAGAACGCGATGCGCGCGACCATCCTGATGTCACATACTCACTGGGATCATATTAACGGATATCCGTTTTTTGCGCCCGCGTTCAGGCCCGGGTTTGCCTTTGATCTAATGGCCGGTCATCTGCAAAATGAAATGAAAATCCGTGACGTGCTCTCCGGGCAGATGACGCATCCGTTTTTCCCGGTGCCCATAGAAGTCATGGCGTCGGATGTTAAGTATATCGACTTTAAGGCTGGCGACAATTTCAACATTGGCGCCAGCGTCCGCGTGAAGACAACGCTGCTGAATCATCCCGACGGCGCAACCGGCTACCGGATCGAGCATCGCGGCAAATCGATGTGCTATATCACCGACACCGAGCATGTGCCGGGCAAACCCGATCAGAATATTCTGGGATTGATCGACGGGGCCGATCTGGTGATTTACGACTGCACCTACAGTGACAGGGAGTATCCAAGCAAGGTAGGCTGGGGGCATTCGACCTGGGAAGAAGGCATACGCCTATGCAGGGCGGCCAATGCAAAAAGCCTGGCGGTGTTTCATCACGATCCCGATCACGAAGACGGGTATCTTAGTCAACTGGAAGCGGAACTGCGGCAAGCCTGGCCGGGCGCATTCATGGCGCGCGAGAATGCCCGCATCAACCTGCTTTGAATTTCGTTACTGCACACTAGACCATTTCCTGATCGGAGTGAATCAATCCGGTCAGGATACAAATGGTCTAACACATTCAAATAGAGCCTTTCTTATCCGGTCAGGTTGGTTCAACCTGACCGGGAAAGGCTCTAGAGCAATCTGCATTAAGTTCGAGCCATGAGGCTCGAACTTAATAAAGAAAATTGCTCTAGATTTTAGTGTGTTAGAGCAGCTTCCCGCGATTAAGTGGGGGCACTTCGTTACTCCACTTAATCGCGGGCTGCTCTATGTGTCTTGTCAGCACGCGTAATCAGGCGCATACTGGCGTCATCCAATTGTCAAGGTAATTGAGCGAATCTAACCACATGATAGGAGGCGCACATGTTTGTAGCCGACATCTTGAGGGACAAGGGGGGGAGGTCATTTCAGTCGGGCCGGAAGATTCGGCGCTTTCGGCGGCGATGACGCTTTCCAGGCGCGGTGTGGGTTCACTGCTGGTGCGGGCTGGGAATGGTGAAATCCTGGGCATTCTTTCCGAACGCGATTTTCTGCATGGTCTGGCGCGCGACGCGGGCGCGGTCATGCATCGCCGGGTGCGCGAGCTGATGACGGGGGAGGTCGAGACCTGCCGGCCAGAGGATACACTGCATTCCGTGATGGCGCGCATGACCCATGGCCGCTTCCGCCATCTACCGGTGGTGGAAAATGGCAAGTTGCTGGGCATTGTGTCGATCGGTGACGTGGTTAAAAACCTCATTGCCGAACATCGCGCTGAAGCCGAAGCGCTGAAGGCTTATATTACGACTGGCTGAGCAGCTTTATCCTGGTGCCACGCCAGTACAAACAGCCGTGCGGCGCTGGATAGGCCGGTTGCGTTTTTTGTCGATGAACGCGCCGCGTCGATTTCGGCGATTAATCCGTTCACGGAACGGCCTTTGGCCCGTGCAATATCGCGCAGGGCGTCCCAGAATTCCGGCTCCAGCGAAATGCTTGTCCGGTGGCCGGCAAGGGTCACCGACCGTTTTATGGGCGCGCCCGTCATGCCTCGCCTATTTCGGACCGATCATGTCTTCTGGCCGCACCAGCCTGTCGAACTCCTTGCCGGTGACAAAGCCCATGCGCACCGCCTCCTCGCGCAACGTGGTGCCGTTTTTGTGCGCGGTCTTGGCCACCTTGGCGGCGTTGTCGTAACCGATCTTGGGCGCCAGCGCTGTCACTAGCATCAGCGAACGCCCCATCAGCGCCTTGATATTATCCTCGTTGGCGATGATGCCCTTGACGCAATTATCGGCAAAACTGACGCAGGCGTCCCCAAGCAGGCGCACTGATTGCAAGAGATTGTAAATCATCACCGGCTTGAACACGTTCAGCTCGAAATGCCCGTTCGATCCGGCAATCGATATGGTGGTCTGATTGCCCATCACCTGCGCGCACACCATGGTCAGCGCCTCGCATTGAGTCGGGTTGACCTTGCCCGGCATGATCGAGGAACCCGGTTCGTTTTCCGGCAGCGACAATTCACCCAGGCCAGAGCGCGGGCCGGAACCCAGCAGGCGGATATCATTGGCGATTTTCATTAAACTCACGGCAATCGTGTTCAACGCCCCGTGCGCTTCGACAATCGCGTCATGCGCCGCCAACGCCTCGAATTTATTCGGCGCGGTGACAAACGGCAGTTTGGTGATTTTGGCGATTTCGGCGGCGATCAACCTGTCAAACCCCTTGCGCGCGTTCAGCCCGGTGCCCACCGCCGTGCCGCCCTGCGCCAGTTCGCACAGACGCGGCAATGCCCCCTTTACCCGTTTGACGCCATATTCCACCTGCTTGGCGTAGCCGGAAAATTCCTGACCGAGCGTCAGCGGCGTGGCGTCCTGGGTATGCGTGCGGCCGATCTTGATGATCTTTGCCCAGGCTTTCGATTTGGCGTCCAGCGCCTTGTGCAGATGCTCAAGTGCTGGAATCAAACGATGGGAAATTTCCGTGACGGCTGCTATATGCATGGCGGTCGGGTAACTATCGTTCGATGATTGCCCCATATTGCAATGATCATTCGGATGCACCGGCTTTTTCGAACCCATTTCGCCGCCTAGCAATTCGATGGCGCGATTGGATATCACTTCATTGACATTCATATTTGTCTGGGTGCCGGAGCCGGTCTGCCACACTACCAGCGGAAAGTTTCCATCAAGCTTGCCATCAAGAATTTCATCCGCCGCCTGAATAATCGCGTTGCCGATTTTCCTGTCGAGATCGCCAAGCTTTATATTCACGCTGGCGGCGGCGCGCTTCAGCACGGCCATGCCGTGGATCACCGGCGCCGGCATCTTTTCCCAGCCGATTTTGAAATTCTCAATGCTACGCTGGGTTTGCGCGCCCCAATAGGTGTCAGCCGGAACATCGATTTTGCCGAATGTATCCGTCTCGGCGCGGGTTTTTGCCGGGCTTTTCTTAACCATTGTCTTGCTCTTCATTTATTTTTTGCGGAACAGATCCAGGCTTACGACCTCGCCAGGTTTTGGCGGCTCGGCTGCGGCAGGCGTTTCAGGCGCAGTTTCGGCAGGCGTTTCAGATGCGCCCGCTTTCGCTGCTGTCATAGGCGACTCCAGCGCGCGCACCAGTGATGGTGCAGCGGCTTCTGGTTCCGCCACAGTGAATTGCAGGCCAAAGCGCGTGCTCGGGTCAAAGAAATTCTTGATGGCGATATAGGGCACGCTAAGTTTCTCGGGCACATTGTTGAAGCTGAGGGTGATTTGAAAATCGTCCTCGCCCACCGTCAAATCCCAATATTGGTGTTGCAGCACAATCGTCATTTCGTGCGGATAACGCTGACGCAACACCGGCGAAACGTGCGCATCAGGATGATCGGTGCGGAACGCGATATAGAAATGATGCGCGCCAGGAAGCCTGCCCTCACGCTCAACGCATTTAAGCGCCCCTCGCACCACCGTGCGCAGGGCGTCCTGCACCATTGCCTGATAATCGATTGTATCCTTGCTCACGCGCGCCTCTTTTGAATCACACGCACATTGTAGATCAAGGAAAAGATAAAGTGGAGGGCTTCTGTTGCCCGGCGCCCTCCGGGCCGCGCTTACCTAGTTAGACTAAGCAGCGGCGAGGGCCAGGCCCTCATGGTTGTCGTTCGCATTTAAGGAACTGGTCCGATAACGGTGGTACCATACCGGGCAAAAGATACGTCTTTACACGACCGTCGAGCCTATTTCGCCCCCATAACGCACCGGCCAGGCATTAAGCCTTTGACCGGAAACTGTTTCCCGCCTTTTAAGCGGGAGAGATGGTGGAGGCGCCGGGTACTGCCCCCGGGTCCGATACGCTTATTATACGTCCGTTTATCGCCATAGCCGGTTTCCCGGCAACCCCTATATAGCAGCTCAGCGGTTAATTTTCAATGTTTTCATTTGGCGGGTTGCTTCTCCAGCACAAACACCGGGATTTCCCGGTCGGTCCTCTTTTGATAGTCCGCGTATGTCGGAAAAACCGTCAGCATATGCGCCCAGATCCGCGAGCGCTCTTCGCCGGTTGCAATACGCGCGCGCACCTTGAAATGTTCGGTTTCGACCTGAATTTCGGCAGCGGGATTAGCCAGCAGGTTAAAGTACCAGCCCGTATGGGTTTCCGATCCGCCCTTGGAGCCAATGATGATGATATCGGCGCCAATTGTGCCATAAATCAGCGGCGTTGTGCGCTTCTTGCCGGATTTCCGCCCCACCGTGGTCAATAACAGGGCAGGTGTGGGGACAATGCCTTTGCCGGCAATATTGATATCAAACATATGCCCTTCCTTACCGCCGCTTTCGCGATAGATGCGCAAATGCTCGGCAATCCATTTTGGCTGCTTGCCTTCATCAAGCGCGCGCACCATCTTTTCGTGACCTGTTTCTTCGCTCATCGCTTCCTCCCCATAAAATTAGCTACATTCCGTATAGCTTATGCTTTTATGGCCATGCTTCAAATATCAAAGTTTTCCGTTACAATGGGGGCAGAATCGCGCCCAAACAAGAAAGCCCGCAGATGCAGCAATATCTCGATTTAATGCGCCGGGTGGCAAATGCTGGAACCCTCAAGGGCGACCGCACCGGCACCGGCACACGCAGCATTTTTGGCCACCAGATGCGCTTTGATCTGGCGGACGGATTTCCGCTGCTGACCACCAAGCGGGTGCATCTTAAATCTATCGTGCATGAATTGCTGTGGTTTCTGGCGGGTGACACCAATGTCGCCTATTTGCGCGACAATGGCGTGACGATCTGGGACGAATGGGCCGACAAAAACGGCGAACTTGGCCCGGTCTATGGCTATCAATGGCGCTCATGGCCATCACCGCATAATGGCCCCGATGGCGGCCATATCGATCAGATCGCCAAGCTGGTGCATGACATCAAAACCAACCCCAATTCCCGCCGCCTGATCGTCAGCGCCTGGAATGTCGCCGATGTCGATCAGATGGCGTTGCCGCCCTGTCACTGCCTGTTTCAGTTCTATGTCGCCGACGGGCGGTTGTCGTGCCAGCTCTATCAACGCAGCGCCGATATTTTTCTCGGCGTACCGTTCAACATCGCGTCTTATGCATTGCTCACATTGATGCTGGCGCAAGTGTGTAATCTGCAACCTGGCGATTTCGTGCATACGTTGGGCGACGCGCATCTGTATCTCAATCATATGGCGCAGGCGGAACTGCAATTAACCCGCGCGCCGCGCGCCCTGCCGGTGATGCGCTTGAACCCGGCGGTGAAAGACATCTTCGGTTTTCGTTACGAGGATTTCGAACTCATCGGCTACGACCCGCATCCGCTAATCGCGGCAAAGGTAGCGGTATAGTGCGCATTTCGCTGATTGCGGCGGTGGCCGAAAACGGCGTTATCGGGCGCGAGGGCGGCTTGCCCTGGCGCATCGCCGAGGACCTGCAATTTTTCAAAGCCACCACGCTCGGCAAGCCGGTCATCATGGGCCGCAAAACCTACGACTCGATCGGCAAACCGCTGCCCGGCCGCCTCAACATTGTACTGACCCGCGATTCCGCTTGGCGCGCTTTGGGCGTCACCACCGCACGCGATCTTGATGCCGCCTTGCGCATCGCAAAACAATCCGGCGCCGATGAGGCGATGATCATTGGCGGCGCGGCAGTGTACGAAGCGGCATTGCCAATCGCTGAGCGGATTTACCTGACACAGGTGCACCGGGAATTTGACGGCGACACGCTGTTTCCATTTCTCGATCCGCAAGTATGGGCCGAGACCGGACGCCGCGACAAATCCGCCGGCAGCGACGCGCCGTTCGATTACACGTTTATCACGCTGGAGCGGCGTGGGCGCTGATACGGCGCACCGTAAACGCCCGAGAGCATGCCGCATTTAGCTAGAGTCGCCCCACCCACGGTGTCACCCCGCACTCGTTGCGGGGTCCAGGGTAACAAACTTGGGCCTTTGCGTGTGGCTCCTGGATCCCGGAACAAGTCCGGGATGACAGACCGGAGTGCTGGACGTGCTTCAATCTAAAGAGGATAGGCTCTAGCGCTTCACCGCCGCTTTATAAACCGCATTACGTTCGCGTTTGCCGATTGCAATCACTATGACAATCAGATCACCATCGCGCACTTCGTAAACCAGGCGATAGCCCGCGCTGCGCAGTTTTATTTTGTAACGATCTTTCTGGCCAAACAGTTTCGCCGATGGCACATGCGGATGAAGCAATCGCTCCGCGAGTTTCTTTTTGAATTGCTTGCTGATATTCGCGTCCAGCCCACGCCATTCCTTCAGGGCTTCGGTCTTGAACCTAAGGCTATAGCTCATCGAGCGAGACAGCGACTTCTGGCATGTCTTTTCTTGCGTCCGCGATGGCGTTCAGCTCAATATCCTCTAGCCGCTCCAGCATCGCCTCATAGGCCGCCGCCGGCACACAATAAAACGCGGGCGCATTGCGGTTCAGAATTGCAACCGGCGCGCCATCACCCGCAGCCACCGTGCCCATCGGGTCTTTCTTCAGTTCGGAAATGCTGGCCGCTATTTCCGCAAGAATGAGGTTAGTCATGATCTTTTTCCAGTACGGTTACAAGCACTTTTAATAGTGTCATTAATAAGTATTTTTGTCAACCTTACTTGTCAACCATCATTGAACACAATCTGATCACAAACAGCTAAATGCGCCTCATATTTGGAATAGATTTAATTAAAATAGGTACTTATGGGGTTAGGGCGTACTTCGTTTAGATTTAGGCACACCCTGCCCTCAACCTGAACAGAAAGACTCAGGAGAGCCACTCCCCTCACTCGATCACAATCCTTGGCGCAACCCGGCCCGGCGCGTTTTTCGCCATATCAAGCTTGTGGGCAACGATTTCCGCAATGTCGCGATACAGCCGCGCCTCGGCGCTGCCGGGCGCGCTGATGACAATCGGCGTACCCGCGTCCGAGGTTTCGCGGATTGCCTGAACCAGCGGAATCTCACCCAGAAAATCACAGCCATATTTTTCGGCAGTGGCGCGCGCCCCACCCTGGCCAAAGATGTAATGCTTCTCGCCGCTTTCCGGGCTGACGAAATAGCTCATATTTTCGATTACGCCCAAAATCGGCACCTGCGTGGTCTCGAACATTTTCAAACCGCGCCGCGCATCGATCAACGCGATCTCCTGCGGCGTTGAAACGATAATCGCGCCGGCAAGCTGAACCTTTTGCACCAGCGTCAGTTGCGCGTCACCCGTGCCGGGCGGCATGTCCACCACCAGTATGTCCAGCTCGCCCCATTCAACATCATTCATCATCTGCGTGAGCGCGCTCATCACCATTGGCCCGCGCCAGATCATTGGCGTGTCTTCCTCCACCAGAAATCCAATCGACATGCATTTCAGGCCATAATTCTGCATCGGTTGCAGCTTGTGGCCGTCATTTGACGTGGGCTTGCCCTTAATACCCAGCATGCGCGGGATCGAGGGGCCGTAAATATCTGCGTCCAGCAACCCCACCTTGCGCCCCAGGCCAGCCAGCCCCAGCGCCAGATTGACGGCGGTGGTGGATTTTCCGACCCCGCCCTTGCCGCTGGCGACTGCGATAATCGCCTTGACCCCCGGAATCCCTTGTTTAACGGGCGTGGTTGCGCGGGCGTTACCCGGCCCTACGGCTTTTTGCGCCGGTGCGCTGTGTTTATGATCGTGGTGATGATGTTCATGCCCGGTGGCGGGCGCTGCCCCCTTATGCGCCGTCAGCACCACGGAAACCTTTTCCACCCCTGGCAAGCCGCGCACCGCATCGATACAAGCCATGCGCAGCGGTTCTTTGGCCGCGCCATCACTAGCGGCAACCTCCAGCGCAAAGCCAACCTGGCCATCCTTGATCACCAGCCCCTGCACCATGCCAAGGCTAACCACATCCGCCCCCCGGTCTGTATCCATTACTGCCGTCAGAGCCTGAAGGATTTGTGCGCGATCTGGCATACGAGTTTCCTAAACTTACAGACTGGCTGCGCAACTTTAACCTGAGCGATTGCGCACTTGATATGGGTGTCCTATAACACGTCACATATAAGCCCAGCAGCGGAGAATGCCAAATGGCCATGCCGCGCGACCGCAAGTCAGAAAATTGAAGTTGGATACGGAAGGAATGCGCTAATGCCTTGGAACAGCGATGACGGCGGCAAGCGTGGCGGCCGGGGTCCATGGGGCCAGGGTCCAAGCGGCGGCGGCCCGGGTGGCCCGCAAAACCCTTGGGGCGGCGGGCAAAAGCCGGGCGGTGGGGCGCAACCCCCTGACTTGGAGGAGATTTTGCGCCAAGCTCAGGAACGGCTTCGCGGCATGTTCCCAGGTGGCAAGCTGCGCGGCCAGGGATTGGGCCTGGTGGCGGGCATTTTGCTGGTGCTGTGGCTGGCGACCGGCATTTATCAGGTGAAACCCGACGAGTTGGGCGTGGTGCTGCGCTTTGGAAAGTTCAGTGAAATTACCGAGCCGGGCCTGAATTATCACCTCCCCATTCCAATCGAAACCGTCGAAACGCCGGCCGTGACCAACGTCAATCGCGTTGATGTGGGATTTCGCCAGTTTACAGATGTGCGCAGCCCGGACCGTAACCAGGACATCACCAGGGAAAGCCTGATGCTGACCGGCGACGAGAATATCGTTGATGTGGATTTTTCCGTGTTCTGGCGCATTAAAGACGCTTCGGCCTTCCTGTTTAACATGAGCAACGCCGCCGACAATGTGAAATCGGTGGCGCAAAGCGCCATGCGCGAAGTCATAGGGCGGATGCAAATCACGCCAATTCTCACTGAGGCGCGCAACCAGATCGAGCAGGACGTAATGCTGCTTACCCAGGAAGTGCTGGACAGCTACAACGCCGGCATTGAAATCCGCCAGGTGCAATTGCAGAAAGTCGATCCCCCAGCAGCGGTGATTGATGCGTTCCGCGATGTGCAAGCGGCGCGCGCCGATCTTGAACGCCAGCGTACCGAGGCCGAGGCCTACGCCAACGATATTATCCCCCGCGCTCGCGGCGAGGCGGCGGAAATCGAACAGGCGGCCCAGGCGTATTTGCAGCAAACCGTCGCCGAGGCTGATGGCGACGCACAGCGTTTCGTCAAGGTCTACGAGCAATATAGCAAGGCGAAAGACGTGACGCTGAAGCGCATCTATCTTGAAACCATGGAAAAGGTGCTGGCCGGCAAAAATAAAATCATCATCACCGATGAGAATGGCGGAGGCGTTGTTCCCTACCTGCCCCTGCCGGAACTGCGCAACCGCGCCCAGTCCGCAACGCCAGCAGGAGAAGCCCAATGAAAAAAAGCGCCCCCCTGCTGCTGATCCTTATTAGCGGCCTAGTTCTGATCGCCTACTCGGCCATGTACACCGTGCATCAAACCCAGCAGGCGCTGGTGCTGCAATTCGGCAATCCCAAACGGGTGATCACCGAGCCGGGACTGCAATTAAAGTGGCCGTTTGTTGAAAATGTGGTGTATTTCGACAAGCGCATTCTCGACTATGACATTCCCGAGGCGGAAGTTATCGCATCGGATCAAAAACGGCTTGTGGTTGACGCGTTTGCCCGCTTCAAGATTACCGACCCGCTGAAATTCCGGCAAACGGTAATTACACTTGTTGGCGTTGATGCGCGGCTGTCCACATTGCTCAATGCCGGTTTGCGGCAGGTGCTGGGCAAGGAAAGTTTTTCAGTAATCCTTTCTGGGCAGCGCCGGACGCTGATGGGCGCCATTCGTGATCGCGTCAACCGTGAAGCCGCTCAATTCGGCATCGAAGTCATTGATGTGCGCATCCGCCGCGCCGATCTGCCCGAGGCCAACAGTCAGGCGATTTACCGGCGCATGCAAACCGAGCGAGAACGCGAAGCCCGCGAAGCCCGCGCCCAGGGCGCTGAAATCGCCCAGCGTATCCGCTCGCGCGCCGACCGGGAAAAAACCGTGCTGCTGGCGGAAGCAAAGCGCGATTCGGAAATCACCCGAGGCCAGGGCGACGCGGAACGCAACCGCATCTACGCAGAAGCATATGGCAAGGATCCGGAATTTTTCGCTTTCTATCGCTCCATGCGAGCCTATGAAATGGCGTTCAAAAACGACGACACCTCCATGGTGTTATCCCCGGATAGCGAGTTTTTCCGTTACTTTGTCGACATTACCGGAAAGGGCAGTCCGTCTGGCCGGCGCTGACGAAAATGTGATCTGGCCTTTGCCACACTTTCTCCACATTCCAGCCCCATCTGGGAGTGTGGATTCGTGTGCCCCTTTGCAAAGTGCGGCTGGGCCAAAACATGATTTGGATTGTGATGGCGCACATGACGGCGCTGAATGATGAGGACAAAACAATGATCCTGCGGTTGATCACGCCTGCTAAGGCGACATTTTCAATGCTTTTTCTTGGCTTGGCGTTGCTTGCGCCCGCCCTGAGCTTCGCCCGTGCGGCGCCTGAAAGTTTCGCCGATCTTTCGGCAACGCTATCACCCGCAGTAGTCAATGTTTCAACTGCCCAGACAGTGCAGCAAGCGCCATCAGGCGGCGAACCCCCGCAATTCCCGCCCGGATCGCCGTTCGAGGATCTGTTCAAGGACTTCTTCGACCAGCAAGGAGAAGGCGAGCAGGCCCGGCGCGTCACGTCGCTGGGATCCGGCTTTATCATCGACCCCAGCGGCATCGTGATCACCAACAATCACGTAATCGGAAAGGCGGATGAAATCACGGTAAATTTAGTTGACGGCACTAAGCTGCCGGCAAAGGTCATCGGACGTGATCAAAAAACTGATCTTGCCGTGCTTAAAGTCGAGGCGAAAAAGCCGTTGCCGTTCGTCAAATTCGGCGATAGCGACAAATTGCGCGTCGGCGATTGGGTGCTGGCTATCGGTAATCCATTTGGGCTGGGCGGTTCGGTGTCGGCTGGCATCATCTCGGCGCAAAACCGCAATATCAATTCCGGCCCGTATGATTCATTTCTACAAACCGATGCGGCGATAAATCGCGGCAATTCCGGCGGGCCGTTGTTCAACATGGAGGGCCAGGTAGTAGGCGTGAATACCGCCATCATCTCGCCATCTGGCGGCTCTATCGGCATCGGTTTCGCCATTCCAGCCGAGATTGTCAGCAATGTGGTGGCGCAGTTGCAGGAATTTGGTGAAACCCGGCGCGGCTGGCTTGGGGTGCGCATTCAGTCAGTTACCGATGAGCTTGCGGAAAGTTTTGGCCTGAAAAAAACCCAGGGCGCCCTGATTGCGGAAGTCACACCGGGCGGTCCTGCTGAAAAGGCGGGTATCAAGGCAGGTGATGTGGTGCTGCGCTTTAATAGCCAGGAAATACCCGAAATGCGCGATCTGCCGCGCGCCGTCGCAGATACGTCGGTCGGCAAGGAAGTCGATGTGGTGGTATGGCGCGACGGCGCGGAAATGCCTTTCAAGGTCACGCTTGGCCGGCTTGAAGAGTTTGAAAAAGTTGCAGGCGCCGATGAGGAGAAACGGCCTTCTCAAGACGCTCCAGGCTTTGAGGTTGAAGAGCTAGGCTTGAAGCTTGGGCCGCTTAGCCCATCAGTACGCGAGCAGTTTGAGATCGGCGCGGATGTAAACGGAGTCATTGTCGTGGGCGTCGATTCGAATGGCCCATCTTCTGAACGGGGCATCCGTCCCGGCGATTTAATTGTCGAAGTGGCGCAAGAAGAGGTCAAATCACCAAATGACGTTGACGAGAAGATCAGCAAGATACGCGCAGAAAAGAAAAAATCGGTTCTGTTGCTGATCTATCGCGCTGGCGATCTGCGCTTTGTCGCAGTGAAACTAGCGGATGCGCCAGCTGTGAAAGACGATAAAAAGCAAAACGGGAAATAGCGCCATTTTAACCGGTCCAATTGAACCAGATGGCGATGCCTTCGCTGAGGATTTTCGCACCCTCGTTGACCATCGGAAATAGGCAGCGTTCGAGAATTTCCGCATCCGTTACATCGCGCTGGCGGATCTGTTTTGACGCCGCAAATTCGCGGATCATTTTCACCACATCTTCGTTGGCGATGGGGGTGCGGTCGCCGGGCTTGTAATCATAATAACCGGCATTGGTTTTCTGCCCGCGCCGTCCCGCCTCGCACAGCCGGTCGCGCAGGGTTTCCCCCTTTGAGGTTTTTGGATTCCAGCCGACATCGACGCCCGCCAGGTCGCTCATGGCGAACGGCCCCATGGGGAAACCAAAATCGGTCAGCACTTTATCGACACGCGCGGGTGCTGCGCCCTCCAGAATGATGCGGCTGGATTGCGTGGTGCGCGCGAACAGCATGCGGTTGCCGATAAAGCCGTGACACACGCCGGCCAGCACCGCGATTTTGTTGATGCGCTTGCCCAGCGCCATGGATGTGGCGATGACATTTTTCGCCGTCTTGGCGCCGCGCACCACCTCGACCAGCTTCATTACATTGGCGGGACTGAAAAAATGCGTGCCGATGACATATTCCGGCCGCTTGGTCATGGCGGCGATGGCGTTAATATCCAGCGCCGAGGTGTTGGTGGCCAGAATCGCGCCTGGCTTGCAGATCGCGTCGAGTTTTTGAAAAATTTCTTTCTTCAACTCCATATTTTCGAACACCGCCTCGATCACGATGTCGGCGCTCGCCAGATCGGACAGATTGAGGCTGGGAGTGATCAGCGCCATACGCGCTTCGACATCGGCTTGCGTCAGTTTGCCCTTGCGCGCGGTGTTTTCATAATTGCCGCGCACCACTTTCAGGCCGCGATCCAGCGCCTCCTGCGTGGTTTCAACGATGGTCACCGGGATGCCCACATTCACCAGATTCATGGTGATGCCGCCGCCCATGGTGCCCGCGCCGATCACGCCTGCCTTATGGATTGGGATTTGCGGCGTGTCCGCCGGCACATCGGGAATTTTCGCCGCCTGGCGTTCGGCAAAAAACATATAACGCTGCGCCGCTGATTGCTCGCCTTGCAACAATTCGCGGAACAATTTTCCCTCTGCCGAAATACCCTCATCAAACGGCAAGTTCACCGCCGCTTCGATACAGCGGATAGTATTTTCCGGGGCCAGAAAGCCGCGATTTTTGCGCGCATGCGCGGCGCGGAAGGCGGCGAAGATTTCCGGTTTGCCGCGCGCCGCCGTAACCTTGGCGTCATTATCCCGTACACGGACCAGCGGGCTGTTTGCAGCCAGCAGTTTTTTGGCAAAGGCAACGCCGCCCGCGGTTAAATCGCCGGTGACGATCTCGCTGATCAGTCCAACCTCCAGCGCCTTAGCTGCGCCAATCGGCTCGCCGATGCTGACCATTTCCAGCGCCATTTCCGGGCCGACAATGCGCGGCAGCCGCTGTGTGCCGCCAGCGCCCGGCAGCAAGCCAAGCTTTACTTCCGGCAGGCCGAACAGGGCGGATGCAACCGCCACCCGGTAATGGCAGCACAGGGCCACCTCCAATCCACCGCCCAGCGCCGTGCCGTGAATAGCGGCGACCACCGGCTTGGAACTGCCCTCCATCATGTTCTGCACATCCAGCAGGCTCGCCCCCTGCGGGCCACCCGAACCCAGTTCGGTAATATCCGCGCCCGCAATAAAGGTGCGCCCGGCGCAGACCAGCACAATGGCCTTAACGGCTGCGTCATCCATTGCCTGTTTGACGCCCTTGTGCAGCCCGTCACGCACCGGGCCGCTTAAAGCATTTACCGGCGGACTGTTCAGCGTCAATACGGCGATGCCGTCGCGAATGTCCAGATCAGTTACTTGGTTGATGGCTGTCATGGCGCGTCTCCCTGCTTATTGTATTTTATTTAGGGCAAACATAACGGGTCTCCCGGTATAAGGCCACCGTCATTGGAATTTTGCTTTGCCTCGGCGCTGGCTTGTGATGGAATGGGAGCAGATTGAGGGAGCAGGGAAATGCCAGACAAAAGCCGTGCGCAAAACGGCGGCGGCAATGCACAGCAGATAGAGTTTTGGAACAGTGAGGCGGGGAAGCGCTGGGCCGAGGCCCAGGACGATCTCGACAGGATGCTGGAGCCATTGGGGCTGGGCGGCATTGAGCAGGCCAATCTGCTGCCCGGCGACCGGGTGCTTGATGTGGGCTGCGGTTGTGGGGCCACCGCCCTGGCTCTGGCGCATGTTGTCGGTGTTGGTGGGCACGTCACGGGGGTCGATGTATCCGAGCCGATGCTGGCTGTGGCGCGCCAACGCGCCAAAAACCTGAGCAATACGTCGTTCGCCCTTGCCGACGCCGCCACCTATAAATTTGCGCCAGCCGCGGCGGATTTGGTGTTTTCGCGTTTCGGAGTGATGTTTTTCGCCGATCCGGCCGCTGCCTTCGCCAATATCCGCAAGGGCTTGAAGCACGAAGGGCGGGTGTGCATGGTGGTGTGGCGTCCGGTGAAGGAAAATCCCTGGGTAATGACAAGCCTGGCGATTGCCGGAAAACATGCGCCGCTGCCGGCGCCGCTTGGGCCAGATGAACCCGGCCCGTTTTCGTTCGGCAATCCCGAGCGGGTGGAAACCATTCTGGAAACAGCGGGCTTTAGCGATATCCGCCTGGAGCCGCAGGATAAGAAAATCACCATTGGCGCCGGGCGTGATCTTGCGGGCGCGGTGGAGTTTTTGCTCGGCGTCGGGCCGATGCGGCTGATCCTGGAGGGGCTTGAACCTGGTCTTAGGCAGAAGGTTCGCGATGAAATCACCGGGGCGCTGGCGCCAAGCTTCGGGCCGGGCGGCCTGATCATGGACGCCGCCACCTGGATCGTGACAGCGCGCAATCCATAATAAACATAACAAACAAAGGGAGACACAAATGAACGACCGCACCCAATGGCTGGCCAAGGTAACCGAAAAGGCGCTGGAGCCCGCGCTGCCGATCATCGATCCGCATCATCATTTGTGGGATACGCCGGGCAACCGCTATTTCCTTGATGAATTGCTGGCCGACACCAACACCGGCCACAATGTGGTGGCGACCGTGTTCGTGCAATGCGGCGCCATGCACCGTAAAGACGGGCCGGAAGAAATGCGCCCCGTGGGCGAGACCGAATTCGTCAACGGCGTGGCCGCCCAAAGCGCCAGCGGCATTTACGGCCCGATGCGCGCCTGTGTGGGGATCGTCGGCAATGCGGATCTGCTGCTTGGCGCAAGCGTTGGCAAGGTGCTGGACGCGCATGTGGCGGCAGCGCCCGCGCGCTTTAAGGGTATCCGCCACATTACCGCCTATGACTCGAGTGAAGGAATGCAGAATTTCGGCGGCGCGTTCAAAGGCATGCTGGCCGATGCGCGGTTTGCCGAGGGCGCTAAGGAGCTAGTCAAACGCGGCCTGGCTTTCGACAGTTTCTGCTTTCACCCGCAAATTCCCGAGTTGACAGCTTTCGCCCGCAAAGTGCCTGATCTCACCATTATCCTTGATCATTTCGGCGGACCGATGGGCATTGGACCCTATGCGGGAAAACGCGCCGAGATTTTCGCCCAATGGAAAAAACACATGTCGGAACTGGCCACATGCCCGAACGTCAATATTAAGATTGGCGGCATT
>CAMTWQ010000081.1:0-5618 GCA_947085465.1 uncultured Alphaproteobacteria bacterium | reverse complement strand
GCGCGGGCCGGTGACATATTCGCCATATTCCGCCGTGTTGGAGATCGAATAGTTCATGTTGGCGATGCCGCCTTCGTAAATCAGATCGACGATCAGCTTGACCTCGTGCACGCATTCGAAATAGGCCATTTCCGGGGCGTAGCCCGCCCCGACCAGCGTGTCGAACCCCGCCTTCATCAGTTCCACCAGGCCGCCGCACAGCACGGTCTGTTCGCCGAACAGATCGGTTTCGCATTCTTCGCGGAAGCTGGTCTCAATTATGCCTGCGCGCCCGCCGCCAATCGCGGAAGCATAAGACAGGCCGATGTCATGCGCGTTGCCGCTGGCGTCCTGGGCGACCGCGATCAGACAGGGAACGCCCGCGCCGCGCAGATATTCCGAGCGCACCGTATGGCCCGGCCCCTTGGGCGCGATCATGAAAATATCCAGATCCTTGCGCGGCTCGATCAGGTTGAAATGAATGTTCAAGCCATGCGCAAAGGCTAATGCTGCGCCCTGTTTCATATTGGCCTTGAGGCTTTCTTCATAAATGCCGGACTGCAATTCATCGGGCGTCACCATCATCATCACATCGGCCCATTTGGCGGCGTCCGCGGGCGACATGACCTTCAGCCCATTGGCTTCGGCCTTGGCGATGCCGCCCGAGCCGGAGCGCAAGGCAACCGCCAGTTCCCTGATGCCGCTGTCCTTGAGGTTCAGCGCATGGGCATGCCCCTGGCTGCCATAGCCGATAATGCAGACTTTTTTGGCTTTGATCAGGTTTACGTCGGCGTCGCGGTCATAATATACGCGCATGGGTCTCGTTCCGTTTGTTTGCAGGTTGACTGTTGAAATTATAACGCTTCTGAACCGCGAGAGATAGCCACTACCCCAGTGCGCGACACATCGATCAGCCCGAGCGGCCGCATCAGTTCGATAAAGGCGTTGATCTTGCCGGGCGCGCCGGTCAACTCGAACACAAAGGATTGCAGGGTGGTGTCCACCACCCGCGCCCGGAAGGCGTCCGAAAGCCGCAGGGATTCCACCCGTTTTTCGCCGGTCGCCTTGACCTTGATCAGCGCCAGCTCGCGCTCCATCGGCTCGGTCTCGATGGTAAGATCAACCACCCGGTGCACCGGCACCAGCCGGTCAAGCTGCGCCTTGATCTGTTCAATCACCGGCAAAGTGCCCGACGTGACGATGGTGATGCGCGAGGTGTGCTCCTGCGCGTCCACCTCGGCCACGGTCAGGCTTTCGATATTATAGCCGCGCCCGGCAAACAGGCCGATAACGCGCGCCAGAACGCCCGCCTCATTATCCACCAGCACGGCGATAATATGGGTACGGACGATTTCGGTTTGCAGCGCGGTGGGATCATATGACATGCGTCAGACCATCGCCTTACCGGCTTGCGACACCGTCTGTGTGGAAAGCTCACCCAGAATCATATTGTTGTGCGCCTCGCCCGATGGGATCATCGGAAAACAGTTTTCGGTTTTATCGACCCGGCAATCGAACAGCACCGGGCGTCTGACGCTGATCATCTGCTTGATGGCGTCGTCCAGTTCATCGGGCTTGCTGGCGCGGATGCCCACCGCGCCATAGGCCTCCGCCAGCTTGACAAAATCCGGCAGCGATTCTGAATAAGAATGCGAATAACGTCCGCCATGCAGCAATTCCTGCCACTGGCGCACCATGCCCATATATTCATTGTTCAGAATGAAAATCTTGATCGGCAGATCATACTGCACCGCCGTCGACATTTCCTGCATGGTCATCTGCACCGACGCCTCGCCCGCGATATCGATCACCAGGCTTTCGGGATGCGCGATCTGCACCCCCACGGCGGCGGGCAGGCCATAGCCCATGGTGCCAAGCCCGCCCGAGGTCATCCAGCGGTTAGGCTGCTGAAAGCGGTAAAATTGCGCCGCCCACATCTGATGCTGGCCGACCTCCGTGGTGATATAGGTGTCGCGGTCCTTGGTCAGCGCATACAGCCGCTCAATCGCATATTGCGGTTTGATCAGTTCTTTCGAATTGTTATAGGCGAGGCAATTGCGCGCCCGCCAGATGTTGATCTGTTCCCACCACTTGGCCAACGCCACCTTGTCCGGGCGCGACACCTTCGCCTTCCAAACGCGGATCATGTCTTCCAGCACATGCGCCACATCGCCGATGATGGGAATATCCACCCGCACATTCTTGTTGATCGATGATGGGTCGATATCAATGTGGATTTTTTTTGAATTGGGCGCAAACGCATTCAGCCGCCCGGTCACCCGGTCATCAAAGCGCGCGCCGACACAGATCATCACATCACAATCATGCATCGCATGATTGGCCTCCCAGGTGCCGTGCATTCCCAGCATGCCAAGCCATTGCGCATCATCCGCGGGATAGGCGCCAAGCCCCATCAATGTGGAGGTGATAGGATAACCAGTGATGCGCACCAACTCGCGCAGCAACTGCGAAGCGGCGGGACCAGAATTGATCACACCGCCGCCGGTGTAAAACAGCGGCTTCTTGGCGCTGGCGATCAGCTCGGCCGCTTCCTTGATGCGCTCCAGATCGCCTTTTACGCGTGGCTTATAGCTGCGGTGCGCGACGTTAGCGGGGCCCACATACGCGCCCAGCGCAAACTGCACATCCTTGGGAATATCGACCACCACCGGGCCTGGCCTTCCCTTGGCCGCCACATAAAACGCCTCGTGTATCACGCGCGCCAGATCGTTCACGTCTTTCACCAGCCAATTATGCTTGGTGCAGGCGCGGGTAATGCCCACCGTGTCCGCCTCCTGAAACGCGTCACAGCCAATCAGATGCGTCGGCACCTGGCCGGTCAGCACCACCAGCGGCACCGAATCCATCAGCGCGTCGGTAATGCCCGTCACCGCATTAGTGGCGCCCGGCCCCGAGGTAACCAGCACCACGCCAACCTTTCCCGTCGAACGCGCATAGCCTTCGGCGGCATGGGTGGCGCCCTGTTCATGGCGGACGAGGACATGTTTGATGCGGTTTTCCTGGCGGAAAATTTCGTCGTAAATCGGCAGCACGGCCCCGCCGGGATAGCCAAATATGACTTCAACCCCTTGATCTTTCAGCGCCTTGAGGACGATTTCCGCCCCGGTCATTTTTTCGCCGTTCATCTTATTCCGTCCAACTATCAAAAGACTACCTGTGGACAACACAAAAAACCCAATAAAAATATAAGCTTAATGCGTTTCCCTGGAGCGTGAGCGGCGCACAATAACGATTGAAGCCTAATCGGTCAAGCCCGATTTTATAATTAATGCAAAGATTTCCTGAAAAAGCCTTTCTGAATCTTGCGCATCTACCTTATTCCACGCAATCATTTGATTCCGGATCCAGGTCATCTGGCGCTTGGCATACTGTTTTGTGGCTGTTTTCGCCTGTAATATCGCCTGTAATTGACTGTTTTCGCCCCGTAGATGCGCCTGTAATTGGGGTAGTCCCGCCGCGCGCAAAATGGGTAAATCCCCAGCCAAATTTTGCGCATGAACCAGCGCGTCGAGCGCCGCCACTTCATCCAATACGCCTTGCGCCAGCATCGCCTCAAACCGGGCGTCGCAATTGGCGTAAACCCAGTCGCGTGGCGGCGTCAGGGCAATGCGTAGCAGTTCGCCGTCAAATAGCGGTGGCGATGGCCGGGACTGCCATTCAGCGAGCGGCACGCCTGTGGCTTGCCAAACCTCCCAGGCGCGCAGCAGCCGTTGCGGATCGGTAGGGCGAAGCAGGGCGGCGGTCTGGGGATCCGCCTGGGCCAGTTTTTCGTGAAAGCTTGCCGGGCCGAGTTCCGCCATTAAGCGCCGCGCTTGCGCCCGGATTTGCGGCGGGACTTCCGGCACCCTCGCCATGCCGTCGCTAAAGGCGCGAAGATATAGACCGGTTCCGCCAACCAGGATCGGCAGCCGCCCCTTGGCGCAAATTTGCGCCGCGGTTTGCGCCGCCAGTTCCGCCCAAACGCCTGCCGAACAGGGTTCCGCCGCGCCGCGAAAGCCATACAGATAATGCGGCGCGCGGGCTAAATCCGCGTCAGTTGGGCGCGCGGTAAGGATGCGCAGATCGCGGTAAACCTGCATGCTGTCGGCATTGATAATGGCGGCCCCGCCAAATGGCGCCAGCGCCTCGGCGAGGCGCAGCGCCAGTGCAGACTTGCCGCTTGCTGTTGGCCCTGCGATAAGAAGCGCGCAGCTTCGCATGAAAAACACTTTCCGGTTAAAGGGACATGCTTCACCTTATCACCTTGATCTGCAATCCCGCCAATGTCGCGCTCGACAGCGGCGTCACGGCGGACGTGTCTGACGCGCTGGAAAAGGCGGGTGGGAAAATCTCGCACATGCAATGGCTTGATGGTCCCATCGCTGTGGATTTCAGTTGCGCCGGTCTGGGCCCGTCTGAGATCGAGGATATTGTGCGCGACACGCTGCAGGACGCGCCCATTGATGTGGTGGTGCATGAGGCGGGCGAGCAGCGGCGCCGCAAACTGCTGATCGCCGATATGGATTCGACCATTATCACCGTTGAGTGCCTGGACGAACTGGCCGATTTCGCCGGCAAGAAGGCGGAAATATCCGCCATTACCGAACGCGCCATGCGCGGCGAACTGGTGTTTGAGGACGCTTTGCGCGAGCGCATCGCCATGCTGGCTGGGTTGCCGGAAAGCGCGCTGGAAGCCGCCTATTCGGAGCGCGTGCGCTTAATGCCCGGCGCCCGCGCGCTGGTGCAAACCATGCAGGCGCACGGCGCGCGCGCGATACTGGTGTCCGGCGGGTTTAGTTATTTTACGGAGCGCGTGGCGCAGGAGGCCGGGTTTGATGAGCAGCGCGCCAACCGGCTGCTGTTCGAAAATGGCCTATTGCGCGGCGTGGCGGAACCTATACTGGGCCGCGAAGCGAAGTTGCAGGCGTTGCAGGAACAATGTTCTGTCCACGGACTATTACCGGCGCAAGTGCTGGCAACCGGCGACGGCGCCAATGACCTAGCGATGATTGCAGCGGCGGGCATGGGCGTTGCGTTTCACGCCAAGCCGGTGGTGGCGGCAAGCGCGCGCGCCCGCATCGATCATGGCGATCTGAGCGCGCTGCTGTATTTGCAGGGCTATCGCGGGGCTGAGATTGTGAATTAAATAGGGTCGAATTAAATAGGGTCAGACTCGATTTAGGTTTAGGCGTTGTATTGCCTCATATTTCTGGAATTAAATCGAGTCTGACCCCATTGATGATCGAGTCTGACCCCATTGATGCCACATTGATGCCATTGATGCACTGGGAAGTTACATGACAGTAAAACGCTATAATTAAAACGTGTCATCGTGCAAGATACGATTAGAAATTGCGGGGCCTTGTCCAAAATTTATTGTTAGAACATCCGGGCGGCGCTCTATCGTCAAAGTTGACGCAGTGTTATCCATTGCGACACTTCCACCCACAACGAAATCATACAAAAATTTTGTTTCTGTTGACCCATCTGCGTTTTGACCGGGAATTTGTAAAAAGAGGCTCGTTCCAACCAGAGATGCATACGAAATATCCCCGTGCCCATATGGCACGCGAAATGAAGAGCAGACCACACCGACAACTCCGCCATTTTCGATGATGACAGGCGCTCCGCTCATCCCG
>CAMTWQ010000080.1:0-2837 GCA_947085465.1 uncultured Alphaproteobacteria bacterium | reverse complement strand
TATACACTGGCGCAGATTACGGGCGCATTGGCGGGCATGCTGGCGGCGCATTTCATGTTGGAGGCGCCGGTGCTGCAAGTCTCCTCCCACGTCCGGGCGGGCAACGCGCAGTTTGGATCAGAGGTCATCGCCACCTTTGGACTTCTGGCAGCCATTTTTGGCTGTGTGCGTCACCGGCCAGAAGCGGTTCCCTTTGCGGTGGGCCTCTATATTACCGGCGCTTACTGGTTTACCGCATCGACCTCGTTCGCCAACCCGGCGGTGACCATCGCCCGCAGTTTTACCGATACTTTTTCCGGCATAAGGCCCGAAGACGCGCCCCTGTTCATTACGGCGCAACTGACCGGCGCGGTGCTGGCGAGCTATGTCTTTGTCTGGCTGTTTTCAGAGGAAAAAACAACATAATCCTGGCCAATTCCCGCTGCGCCCTTGCCGCAAACCAGGCGAAGGGCTATCAATGCCCCTCGGATTTCATCGGAGGCTTTGATGCGCAATTTGACGCACTATATCGGCGGCCAGCATGTTCAGGGGACCAGCGGGCGTTATGGCGCGGTGTATGACCCCATGACCGGCGAGACGCAGGCCCAGGCGCCGCTGGCATCACGCGCCGAAGTGACCCGCGCCATCGATATTGCGGCAAAGGCGTTTCCCGGATGGGCGGCGGAAAATCCGCAAAAGCGCGCCCGGGTGATGTTCCGCTTCAAGCAGCTTGTCGAAGACAATATGGATGCGCTTGCCGAAATGCTGAGCCGTGAGCATGGCAAGGTGATCGCCGATTCCAGGGGCGACATTCAGCGTGGCCTGGAGGTGATCGAATTCGCCTGCGGCATTCCGCATCTGAGCAAGGGCGAGTTTACCGAAGGCGCCGGTCCCGGCATCGACATGTATTCCATGCGCCAGCCGCTGGGCGTATGCGCGGGCATCACCCCGTTCAATTTCCCGGCGATGATTCCCATGTGGATGTTTGGCGTCGCCATCGCCTGCGGCAACACGTTCGTTTGCAAGCCCTCGGAAAAAGACCCGTCCGTGCCGTTGCGCCTGGCGGAACTGATGCGCGAGGCGGGAGCGCCCGACGGGGTGCTGAATGTAGTGATCGGCGACAAGGAGGCGGTGGACACGCTGCTCACCGATCCGCGCGTCCAGGCGGTCAGTTTTGTCGGCGCCACCGCCACCGCGCAATATATCTACGCCACGGCGGCGGCCAGCGGCAAACGGGTGCAGGCGATGGGCGGCGCGAAAAATCACATGATCATCATGCCCGACGCCGACATGAACCAGGTCAGCGATGCGCTGATTGGCGCATCCTATGGCTCGGCGGGCGAGCGATGCATGGCGATTTCGGTGGCGGTGCCGGTAGGCAAGCGCACCGGCGATGCGCTGATCGCGGCGCTGCGCCCCCGGGTGGAATCGCTGAAAGTGGGCCTGTCCACCGATCCCGAAGTGGATTACGGCCCAATGGTGACGGGCGAACATCTGGCCAAGGTGAAGAACTATATCGAAATCGGCGTGCAGGAGGGCGCGAAACTTGTGGTCGATGGGCGCGGCTTCAAATTGCAGGGCTATGAGAACGGCTTTTACATGGGCGGCTGCCTGTTTGATAATGTGACGCCCAATATGCGCATTTATCAGGAAGAAATTTTCGGCCCGGTATTATGCGTCACCCGCGCCGATGATTTTGAGGCGGCGCTGCGCCTGCCCAGCGAGCATCAATATGGCAACGGGGTTTCGATTTTCACCCGCGACGGCGATGCGGCGCGTGAATTTGCGTCGCGTGTTCAGGTGGGCATGGTCGGCGTCAATATTCCGATTCCGGTGCCGCTGGCCTATCACAGTTTTGGCGGCTGGAAACGCTCGGCGTTTGGCGATGCCAATCAGCACGGCATGGAGGGGGTGAAGTTCTATACCAGGATCAAAACCGTCACCGCCCGCTGGCCCAGTGCGGGCGTGCGCAGCGGCGCCGACTTCACCATCCCAACGATGAAATAACCGTTTGAATGCAGGGACCGCGCGCCGTCTATCGCGAACGTGTGCACTCAGGCCAGGTTAAAGCTGATCCGGCACAGGAATTCGCCATCGAAAAATTGCAGGCGCTGGAAGACGCGCTCAAGCAGTACCGGCACGTCACGCGCAATCGCGTACTGGCATGGTTTGGCCGCGAGGCTGCGCCACCGCCAAAGGGCCTGTATCTGTGGGGTGACGTAGGGCGCGGCAAAAGCATGCTGATGGATCTATTTTATGAAACCGCGCCCATCGCGCGCAAACGCCGGGTGCATTTTCTGCAATTCATGCTGGAAACCCACGAGGCCATCCATGCCTGGCGCCAGGCCGCCAAGCGCGGCGCAAACCCCAAGGGATCTGGCGATGATCCCATCGCGCCGGTTGCCCGCGCCATTGCGGATAAAGTGCAACTGCTGTGCTTTGACGAGTTTCAGGTGTCAGATGTCGCTGACGCGATGATCCTTGGGCGGCTGTTCACGGCGCTGTTCGAGCATGGGGTGGTGGTGGTGCTGACCTCTAACCGCGCGCCGGACACGCTGTATGAGGGCGGGCTGAACCGGCAGCTTTTTTTGCCGTTTATCGCCCAACTGCAAGCGCGCCTTGATGTGGTCGAATTGGCCAGCCCCACTGACTACAGGCTGGCGCGGCTGAGCGGCCATCCGGTTTATCATATGCCATTGGGGCGCACGGCGGATATGGAAATGAACCAGGCCTGGCTGCGGCTGACCGATACGCCACACGGCAGGCCGATGCAGCTTGGCGTACAGGGCCGCAAGCTCAGGGTGCCGCAGGCGGCCAGCGGCGTGGCCCGGTTCAGTTTCGCCGAGCTTTGCGAGGCT
>CAMTWQ010000079.1:0-13738 GCA_947085465.1 uncultured Alphaproteobacteria bacterium | reverse complement strand
CGATTTCCCGCATACGGATTCGACCTGGCCGCGCTCGCAAGCCCTGCTGGCCAAGCACGGGAAAGGCCTTACCGAGACGCAGCGGCAGAACATTTTCCGCAATAATACGGGGGAGCTGTTCAACCTGAACATCGGCAACGAATCCTGGCAGATGTATAAGCAGGCTGCTGAATAACGGGAAATGGATTTGTCCCACTAGAGCAGCCTGTGATTAGCTTTTGCGCCTTGTGCTCAAGCTAATCGCGGAAAGCTGCTCTAACAGTTTGAAATCTAGAGCAACTTTATTTGATCAGATTGAACCTCATGGTTCAATCTGATCGCATGTTGCTCTAGTCACATGAATCTAAAATTCGTGAGATAATGTCTGCTGGGTTTTCTGGCGGAAGCGTTTGATGGATGCGAGGATGTCATCGACCGATTTGGTCCATCAGAATGGCGCGGGATTGGTATTGTAATTATCGATGAAGGTGCGCACACCGCTTGAGAGCCGGGCATATCATGTGCTATCGGCACAATTGGGTGCGGCGGCTTGACTTTACCAGGCGTTGCAATTAGGTTCGCGCCCTCACGCGGGGAAGAGTGCCGCCAGAAAGCATAGGTTTATTACGATGAAAGTCAGAAGTTCGCTGCGCTCGCTCAAGGCCCGGCACAAGGATTGCCGTATCGTGCGCCGGAAGGGCAAGGTGTATGTGATTAACAAGACCAACCCGCGCTTTAAGGCCCGCCAGGGTTAGGTTTTCCTGCTCCAGAGCATTTTCTGACCGGGAAATGGTCTAATGGTCTAGCGCACCACGCCCGGCATATAGCGCAACATTTGGGCCTGGGCTTCCAGATCGACGCGGCTGATCATCCGCTGCACCATGTCGAACATTTCCCGCTCCAATTGTAAAAGCGTGGCCCCCTCCGGCACCGTGAAAGTGCCGTTTGCCGTCACCTCCACTTGGGCGGGAGGCTGCGCCGGGCTGTTTGGCTGATAGTCAATCCGTACCCTGATATTGCCATTATAGCGGTATTCCTGATCGTCGGAGGCCAGCCCCTTCAAACCGCCCGTAGTGGCCAGCGATTCGCGTGTGACCTGCCCATCCAGCAGCACCACCTGAAGAATGCCCGGCGTGCCATCGGCGCGCAGCTTTGCCGCCACCCATTGACGCACCGCGCCAGCCGGGGTGATGTCAAATTCGTGCTCAACGTTAGGCGCGGCGCCAGGGGACTGATACTGCTCAACCAGCTCGATCGATTCAGCGGCCACAATCAGCGGCTGCGAGCCGCCAAAAACCGGCTGTTGCGGCGGCGCGGGCGGCGGGCTTGATTGACACGCAGTCAAGCCCGTTAGCGCCGTTAGCGCCAGCACAGCGCAGAACAGGGAATTAGGATGCCGCATGATTTTCACCTGACAGTTCGTTAAGCGTGAAACGATAGGCCTCATTACAGAACTCACAATTGGCGAAAATAAGGCCATCTTCTAGCAAAGTTTCCAAAGTCTCGCGCGGATATTGCGCCAGCACGCTTTCCAGCCGCTCCCGCGTGCAGCGGCATCCAAATTCCGCCGGCTGACTTTGATAGACGCGAACGCCCTGTTCATGAAACAAACGGTATAGAACCCGCGGCGCCGGAATTACCGGGTCGGTGAGTTCGTCATCGCGCAATGTCGCCATCAGCAACCGGCAGCGACGCCAGGCATCGGTCTCTTCTGGGCCGTCTTCGGGCGCGTGTTGGATAGGCTCTGACCTTGACCCGAATGGGGGCAGATGCTGGATCAGCATGCCGCCTGCGCGCCACACGCCATCTGCCGCATGCGGCGCCATGCGATCCCCGCTGCGCGCATAAAGCTTGGCGGCTGCCAGGTGGATTGACGTTGGAATTTGTTCCGAGGCGCGGAAATAGTTTTGCGCGCATTCCGCCAAACTATTGCTGTCCAGCGGCACAATGCCCTGATAGCGCTCGGCGCCGACGTGTGGATCCGTCGCCCGCTGATCAATCGCCCGCTGATCAATCGTAAGGGCAAAGTACCCCTTGCCCATCAGGCGCGAAAAATCATTTCCGGCGGCGCTGAAATCCGCGTCACGGTTAAAGGCCGCATAGCCACGTAAACGCCCAGTTCCGGCATGACCGGGCGAGACGTAATCCGCCACCAGCATCGACACCGGCCCATCACTTTTCGTCTGTAAACTGAATATTCCAGAAAATTTTACCGAGCTTCCCAACAGTGCGGTAAGCGTCAACGCCTCGCCCAGTAATTGCGATACGGCGTCAGGATAGGCGTGACGGCGCAATACGTGATCCACAAGCGGGCCAAACCGCGCGATGCGGCCGCGAACGTCCGCGCCCTCGACGGTAAATGGCAGGATCAGGTCATCGCCTGTCTCGTCTTTGACGTCATGATTCATGCGGCGCGCCCGATCATGCAAAGCACCAGGATAATATACCCTTTTGCGCATGCAGCCGGTTTTCCGCCTCGTCGATCACAACCGATTGAGGCCCGTCGATCACTTCGTCGGCGACTTCTTCACCGCGATGCGCGGGCAGACAGTGCATGAAGATCGCGTCCTTGCGCGCGAGCGCCATAAGTTTTGCGTCAACCCGGTAAGGCGACAAGAGATTATGCCGGTTGGCCGTATCTGTATCGCCCATCGACACCCAGGTGTCAGTGACAACGCAATCGGCGCCGGCGACGGCTGCGCTGGCGTCATGCATGACATTCACCTTGGCGCCATTGGCGCGCGCCCAGGCAAGCACGCCTGCATCCGGAGTTAATACCGCTGGGCAGGCGAGGCGCAGCTCGAACTCGAACAATGCGCTGGCGTGGATCCAACTCGCCGCCACATTGTTTCCATCACCGCACCAGGCAATGGTGCGGCCTTTGATGGGCCCGCGCTTTTCTTCAAAGGTCATCAGATCGGCCATCAGTTGGCAGGGATGCGTGGCGTCGGTCAGCCCGTTGATAACCGGAACCGTGGCGTTGGCGGCAAGCTCATGCAGCTTGTCGTGTTTGGTGGTGCGGATCATGATTGCGTCCACATAGCGCGATAAAACCCGCGCCGTATCGGCTACGGTTTCGCCATGCCCAAGCTGTATATCGCCGCCGCCAAGATGAATCGTCTGGCCGCCCAATTGCCGCATGGCGATATCAAATGACACCCGCGTGCGGGTTGAGGGTTTTTCAAAGATCATCGCCAGCACTTCGCCATTTAATGGCGCCGTCGCATCTAGCGCCGCCTTGCCGAGATTTACGCGCCCGGTTTTAAGCGCTTGCGCATGGGTCAGGATGCCGCGCAATTCGCTGGCGGACAGCACATGCAGATCAAGAAAATGCCGTGGCGGTTTCGCTACTGGATTCTTGTGGCGTTTCGGGGCGGTCATGGCTTTTTACTGAGCTTGGCGCAAGCAGCGTCGAGGGCGGTGATTGCTTCGGTGATTTCAGCGTCTTTGATGTTGAGGGGTGGCAACAGGCGCACCCCATTGTTGCCGCCAATGATGCTAAGCATTTTTTCCTCAAGCAGCGCTTCGATAAGCTGCGTGTTGGGAATCCGGCATTTGATGCTTAGCATCAAGCCTTCTCCCTCAATCGATTCGATTATATCGGGGTGCCGGTCGCACAGCATGGCCAATTGCTGTTTCAGGCGATTGGCGCGGCCCTGAACCTGTTCCAGAAATCCGTCCGCCAGAACAATATCCAGCATTGCATTGCCCACGGCGCAGGCCAGCGGATTGCCGCCAAAGGTCGAGGCATGGGTGCCGGCGGTCATGCCTTTGGCGGCCTGTTCGGTCGCCAGGCAAACCCCCATCGGAAAGCCGCCGCCGATCGCCTTGGCGATCGACACAATGTCTGGCTTCACACCCGCCCATTCATGGGCGAACAATTTGCCAGTGCGGCCCATGCCCGTCTGCACTTCGTCGAGAACCAGCAAGACGCCCTGTTCATCGCACAGCTTGCGCAAGCCAGCCAAAAACCCGTACGGCAGCGGGCGAATGCCGCCCTCGCCCTGAATCGGCTCAACCAGAACGCCAGCGGTATGAGGGCCGATGGCGGCCTTGATGGCGTTCAGATCGCCGAACGCCACCTGATCAAAGCCGTCCACCTTGGGGCCAAAGCCCTTGAGATGTTTTTCCTGGCCGCCTGCGGCAATCGTGGCCAAGGTGCGCCCATGAAACGCCCCCTCTAGCGTAATCAGCCGGAAGCGTTCCGGATTGCCGTTCGCATAATGATAGATGCGGGTCATTTTAATGGCGCATTCAACGGCTTCGGCGCCCGAATTGCAGAAAAACGCCGTGTCGGCGAAACTGGCGGCAACCAGCCGTTCCGCCAGCCGCTCTTGTCCAGGGATGCGGTATAGATTGGAAGTATGCCATAGCTTTTCCGCCTGGGCTTTAAGCGCCGCAACCAGGGCCGGGTGCGCATGGCCAAGTCCATTAACCGCAATTCCGCTGCCCATATCCAGATATCGCTCGCCATCCGTCGTGAACACGTAGGCGCCCTCGCCCCGTTCAAAAGCGAGGTTGGTTCTGGCGTAGCTCGGCAATACCGGGGTGATCATGATGCGCTCTCCTAAACGGCGAAACGGCCCATATTCAGGGCCGCCTGCAACAGACTGACGGAAAGCGGCGGATTATTGGCCTCTCAGGGGCAACTGTCAAATGTTTCCTGATGGGTTTTCTATATCAAGCCCGTTAAGTTATCTGCGGCTCAATATCTCGTTTGGTCAGTGGCCGGATCTCGTCCCGGCCGCAAATGTTAAATTCATCCAAAGTTCTGTTCACAAAGAGCTTTTTCAATTCTCTGTTGCTAGCGCCAGTAATATTAAAATGGCACTCGTCGCCGCTTTCAGTCGTTTCCTGAATTATCCGGCAAGAGGATGGAAGAATTGTTACGGAAAATCTCCAGAATATTGGGGGCAGCCCGGATATTGATGGCGGGTAGAATTTTTCGATATGCGGGCAAATGGGCGATCCTAGCCGCTCAACACAGCCGACACATACCACCGAGACTCCTTTGTCACGGGCATTTTGAAAAGCGACACTAACATAGCGTCCTTTCGCTTTACTGAAGTGTCTTGGGTGAAGGAGCCGGATGAGCTCTCTATTTTCCAACAATGCCTCCTAATTTTTTCCTTCATCATGGAAATGGATAGCCCCTCCAAATAGACTATATCTTCACCATTTTTTTCCAGGCTAAACCGGAATGCGTTATCCGCTCCGCAAAACACCTCCATAGTGTCGTCATTGCAATAACCAGCCACTAATATCCCGCCATCCTCGCTTGGATAAACCTCCCGCGTTTCCGCCCCTGCCCGGCGCATCAGATCGCCAACTGACGCCGCCATATCCACGCGCTCTGCGCTTGGCGCACTGCCTTGGCCGAAATGCCATCCGTCAGGAAGGCTGGCGATCTCTTGAAGGCGGCGGGTAAAATCATCCAGTTCCGATGTCACCGATAACATCAGTTTGGATTCAGCGCTTATGCTTACAATGCTCTCACTCACTTGATTTACCCGCTGGAAGTTTTTGCAGCCCTTCATTGACTTCCATAGTGGTCATTATTTTATGGTTAGTGACTTGCTCTAGCTTGGTCATTATGTCCTCCAAGAGGACAAGCAGTGTTTTTGCCGTCGTAAATGACATATTCAGATTTACCGCCGCTTGATTGTCGCGGAGTAGAATTACTTTGATGTCGGAATTAGACAAACCCATCCGAAATCCATTAAAATAAACTTCCGGAATTTCCCCCAAGCGCGGAACTGTGCCCATAAACTCTTGCAATGGAACAGCCGTCTTTTCTTCACTCATCGAAATTCCACTCCTGTCCGGCCCAATTTCCTAGCCCAAAAAATCAATTTGCCGTTTGCGCTACTACGATCCGATTCTCTATGAGTCAGATAACCTCCCAATTGTCAAGTTTCCAATTAGTATTAGTGCTTGGGTGCTTGCTACCTCACTCAAAAAGCCCAGTCCTTAGTAGGACTTTAAGCCTTCAGCCGCCAGCCGGATTTAAACACCAGATAGCAAATGACCCACAGGCTGAGCGCGACTAAGCCCGTAACCGCTGCGCCAAGTGCTGGCGGGCTATCCGCAACGCCGGTAAATCCATACCGCATGCCGTCAATCAGGTAAAAGAACGGATTGAAATAATTGATGATTTGGAACATGGGGGGAAGCAGCGTGACGGAATAAAAACTGCCCGACAAGAATGACAGCGGAAGGATAACGAAATTGGTCACGGTGGCCATATGGTCGAATTTTTCCGACCAGATCCCCGCCAGGGTGCCGGTTACGGACAAGATTACCGACGCCAGCAGCGCAAAATACGCCACCGCCCATGGATGCACAATATGCAGCGCCACAAATGGCGACAGGGCAAGCATATTAGCAATTCCAACGGCCAAACCCCGGCTAACGCCACCCATGATAAAGGCCGTTGCGGTCTCGCCGCTGGACAGCGGCGGCATCAGAAGATCGACAATATTACCCTGCATTTTCGCCCCGAGGATCGAGGAAGACGTATTGGCGAAGGCGTTCTGGATAATCCCCACCATAATCAGCCCAGGAGCCAGAAATTCAACAAACGGCATGCCATGCACTGCCGGGCGGCTGCCCCCTATCGCCAGCGAGAAAATCGCAAAGTAAAGCAGGGTGGTCACCATCGGCGCAATGATGGTTTGCAGATACATGCCGCCAAAGCGGCGCACCTCTTTCATATACAGGGTCCACATGCCCAGCCAATTCACCCCGTGAATACGCGCGGTGGCGAATTTTGGGGTGGACGCCGCTGGCGCAATAGGCCACCCCGCCGGCGGCGCGGTAATATCTTTGCCCTGTTCAAGCATGCAGGGATATTGCGCCAGCCGTCCCCCGCACCGCAAGTGTTGCGTCATCCATCCCAGAAATTATAAAAAAGCACCTTCACTGCGAGAATATGTTGTGATTTGATTCGTTCGTGATACGATATGTTGTGGTTCCAGAGCGTTTTTAGGAAAACCCGGACCGGGTTTTCCGGTCAAAAAACGCGGTCAGATAAAAAACTAGAGCATTTTCAGCAGATTTCAAAACGCTCTGGCTTTTTTTCAACCGCATTTTCGGGCGCCTTTACGGAGTCAAGTGACTCCGTAAAGGCTGGAAATGCTCTAGCGGCTTACCACAGATATGCGAAAAGAAGGGGAAATCATGGCCTGGACAGAAGAACGTATTGCCCTGCTGACTAAGCTTTGGACGGATGGGCACACGGCTAGTCAAATAGCCCTGGCGTTAGGGGAAGCAACGACACGCAACGCAGTCATTGGCAAAGCGCATCGGCTTGGCCTGTCTGGCCGTCCAGCGCCAGTGCGCGCGCCACGGCCCGCCACCAGCCGGCCCTCTAGGCCAAAATCGCTTATGGGGGGAAACCCGAGCCGGGGAAATGGCCCGCGCGCCGGGCGGCCTGCTGGACAGGCGCCTGATATACGGACACGGCAGGCGCTGGCGCGGGTCATGGAACAGCCCCGTCCCGCCCCGCGAATCATCGACGTACCCTTGGGGCCAGGGGTAAGCCTGCTTAAAGTCACCGATAAAATGTGCAAATGGCCGATTGGGCACCCCGGGGATGAGAATTTTCGCTTTTGCGGCAACGCCGCGCACGAAAGCAGCCCCTATTGCGAAGGCCATGCGCAAATGGCGTATCAGCCGATGCCATCCAAGCGCGACCGCCGGGCCGGTTAAGCCGTAGTCGCATCCTGCCGGGCAAGATACCCAAATCGCCCGGCGAGCAGCGCTGCCGAAATCAGACTGGCGAGTAGCACCGCCTCGACCAGCCCCATGGCGCCGCGCGCCATGGGTAGCGCCAGTATGTAGCCTGCGGGCAACATCACAGCGACATATGAAAACAAATGCATCACGGCAGGCGTCCAGCCATCGCCACGCCCCCGCAGCGCGTGGGCCATGATAACCTGGCATCCATCGGCGACGATCAGCCAACCGCCAAACGCAATCAATGGCGCCGCTGCGGCAATCAATACGGCATTGGCGCTATAGGCGGCTGCAAAGGCGTCTGGAATCGCCGCCATGGTGACGCCAATCGGTGACAAGACGCAGATACAGACACCAAGCCCAAGCCAGCCGATGGCGGTCGCTCCGCGCTTGTCATTTGCGCCAAATGCCGCACCAACGCGGATTGCGGTGGCGTTGGCGAGGCCAAGCGGAATCATAAAGGCCATGGCGATGATATTGAACAGGATCGCATACGCCGCCAGCGGCACCGGGCCAAGCAAGCCAGCGATCAGCGCCAATCCATTGAATGTGCCTGCTTCTATGCCATTGCTTGCGCCTTGCGCAAAACCAAGCCGCCGTTGCGTGCGCCACTCTGGCCAGTGACGCAGCCATCCCTGTGGCAGGCGTTCGCGCACAGCGAATTTTTTCTGCTCCGCCATATTCCAGATGAATAACGCGATCACCACCAGTGCGCATGCGCGCGCCAGCACGGACGCGCATGCGGATCCTACCGCGCCCATTTCTGGAAAACCAAGCGCGCCGAAAACCAATATCCAGTTCAGGAATATGTTCAGCAGATTGGCGCCAAGCATGATCACCATGCCCGGCATGGGCCGGTTTATGGCTTCAAGAAAAGAGCTGCAAACCACATGCATCAATGAGAAAGGAACGCCAAGCGCCAGTATCAACGCCACCCTGGCGCCTTCCATGGCAAGCTTTGGCGTTTGTCCGGTGAGAAGCAAAAACGGCTCCGCTAACAGGCCGAGCATGACCCCGCCAACTCCGATCAGGAACGCGTACGGTAATGAACGCCGCCACACGCGACCACATTCGGCATAGTCGCCGCCGCCGGACGCCTGTGCGGTCATCACCAATGTTCCAAACAGCAGGCCCATGCTGGCCACGATAACCGTGGTGATGGCGGCGTTGCCGATCGATAAATAGCCAAGATCGGTGACGCCGTAATGCCCTACGAATAATGTTCCGGTCAGCGCCATCGTCATGATGCCCGTGCGCGCAATGATTACCGGCACGGCAAGCCGTAACAGATCACTCAACAGTGACGGTAACGGGATCAGCAATGGGCGCTGCATGGCGCATAATTCTCCGTCAGCGGATGATCCTCATCCGCTAGAGAAAAGGGCCATCAAATTATGAGGGTTAGAAATCCCAGGTTCGGTTGAACATGAACTGGCCGCGGTAATTGTCGAAATTATAATTCGGCAGGTTCGAGTTCGAGTTCTGATACGTAGCGCTCAGGTTGAGCACTACATCGCGCATCACGCCAGGCAAGGCGCTATCGCCAAACGCTACGGTGCTGAGCGTCGAGAGCGGCACGCCATATGTTACATCCAGCGAGATGTCGTTATCCTTGCGCGACAGGTTCGAAACGAAAAGATCGGGCCCTTCGTAAACTTGCTTTTCAAAGCCGCCGGTTACGGCAAGGAACGTCCGGCGGGGCAGAAGTTTCGTCACGCCCAATGCAATTTCATACCCCTTGTAGGATTCAAATTTTAGCGCCGATACGCGGTTAAACGCCACTGAGGCGCTTCCCATTGTGGTTGCGTCAAACACCCTTTGGCCGCCTGCCTCCAGCTTTTGATAGTGGCCGCTTTGCTCGCGGGCGAACGGTGTGTTGGTGGTGTTGTTGAAGCGCCGCCAGCCATGCCGCGCCTCGGCAAAGGCCTGTATCTTTGAATGGTATACGGGCCGCTGCCAGCGCAGTGACAGCGCGTAATCGCGTGCGTATTTTTCCCGGTCAAGTTCGAGAAGGCTTGCATGCGCGCCAGGCAAAAAGTCGCCAATGGCGGATTTGTACACAAAGCCGGTGTTCACCAGCAGCGCGCGCACATCAAGCGGGTCCACCTCTACCTGATCGTCGTACATCATGGTGGCGTTCGCAAACACCTGCTGCAATTGTTGCTTGCCGGTGTCACGGGAAATTTCCGCCGCGCCGATGACAAAGCGGCCCCAATCATCAATATCGCCGGTCACGCCAAGGATCGGAACATCGCCAACCAGCAATGTGTCATTGTCGGGAAACGAGTTGCGGTTGCTGTCGTAATGCATGCCGAACCCAAGTGCGGCGCTGCGTTTTAGGGGGTTCAGCCGTTGCGTGATCAACGCACGGTATTTGGCAACTTGGGCCTTGACCGCATCCGAGGCGGCGCTGGCGTCCAGAATATCAAGTTGCGCCGAGGCGTCGTCGATCACATCCATGCGGTACAGCATAATGGCGTACAGCAAACGCACATCGTGCGCTTCAGGATTTTGCAGCAGAATGCGCTCAATCGTGGCCGCCGCGAGCTGAATATTGCCGGCCGCGATCAAATCTTTCGCGTAGCGCAGATTAATTGCCGGATCATCGGGCGCCGCCAGAACATCGGAATAATCGAGGGCGGGCAGTGCGTCCGCCGCCTCGTTAAGGCTCTGGCTGCGGCGGATTTGACCGGCCTGTCCGGCGGCCTCGCTTTCACGGCCTTTGGTGGCCTCACTTGAGATAGGTTGCGCCATAGAGGGGGAGGGCTGCGTGGCCAAGCCAAGCGCCGCCGTAATACAAACTAGGGCCAGAGCGCCTGCCCGTTGGTGAATAGCCATATCTATCCCCTGCAACTTACACATTAAAAGAAGTAATCTTCACTGTTTTGTTATGCCGTGTCACATGATATGTATCAAGTATATCTTTCTGATAAGGCGTTCTAGCTTTATGCATATTGAAGGGTGTGTTTTGCGCCGTTCGCCTACGAAAATCCCCATGGCGGGGCGGTTTGCTAGAAGTCGATGCGGCCAAGCAAGCAATGAATTGGAGGAGACGGTAATGCAGAGGCACATGGGAATTAGAAAATTTAGCCTCCACTGTTGCTTTTTAGCCGCAGCTTTAGCGGCTGGTTTTTTAGCCAGCGGCGCGCTGGCGGCAGATCAGGCGGGCGTGGCCGGTGGCGTGGTCGGAAAGGTGAGCGTCTCAGAGGGAGAGCGCCCCGCTCCGGCGGTCGTCACGTCTGGCATGCCGATGCTGATGCGCGACCGGGTGCAGACCGAAGCGGCCGGGCGCATGCAGGTTTTGCTGGTGGACGAGACCGTCTTCACGGTTGGCCCCGATAGCGATCTGGTGATCGATGAATTCGTCTATGATCCAGCGGCGGGAACCGGCCGGCTGACCGCGAATTTCACCAAGGGCGTGCTGCGCTATGTGTCGGGCAAGGTGGCTGCGGCAGGTTCAGAAAACGTGACGATCAAGACCCCCACTGCGACTATCGGCGTGCGCGGCACGGCGCTGTTTTTAATCAGCGTGCCGGGCGCAACGGATGGTAGCCAGTTCGCCGGGCTGCTTGGCCCAGGCGACAAGAACAATGGCAATCTAAAGGCCGGCGGCATGACGGTGCGCAGCGGTGATACCTCCACCGATGTGCTGCGCGCGGGTTTTGGGGTGTTCCTTACCCCGGGGCAGGATGTTGGCGCAGCGGTGCAGACGCCGCCTGAAATCGTTCAGGCTCTGGCCAGCAATCTGACCGGCGCGGTCCCCTCGGAGAGCGAGAGCGGTGAAGATGGCGGCGAAGATTCAAGTAGTAGCGACTCAGGCAGCAGCGACTCGGGTGAGGGGGATGCGGACATGGCCGTTGGCGATGCCGACGAGGCTTCCGGGCAGGATACGGCGGATGCCGGGATCGATGCCGGTGATGTTGCGGCAGTCGCCACTGCACTCGATGACGCGGGCGAGGGTTCCGGGCTTGCGGCCGCTGATGGCGCCGGCAATTCAAGTTCCGATTTGGTGCGCGAAGTCGCCCGCGCCGGTATCGCGGGCGGTGGCCTGGAGACGCCTAGCACCGAGGGCGCGCTGCCAAGCGGGGTGCCGATAGAGGACCTGGTTGTGCTTACCTGGTCCAACATCAGTGATCTGGATCTGCACCTGACCGGCCCTAATGCCAGCGGGCCCGGCCGGTTCCATGTGTATTATGCGGATGACGGCGTTTTTGCCGCGTTCCCATTCGCCTTATTGGACGATGACAATGGCGCCAGCCCCGGTGAAAACTCAGGCGAGATTATCGGTATTTCAAATTATGTTCTTGGCGCCACTACGCCGTACCGCGTGACGGTGTTCAATTACTCGGACCGCGATGACGATAGCAGCACCAGACTGTCCGATCCCGCCCATAATTTGCGGCTGCGGACAATCGAAGATGGCATGCTCAGCCGCGGGCCAGGGGGCACGACCGTCGTTGGCGGCATAGCGGGCCATGATGTTCGCCCGCCAGCGGGCGTGGTTGGCCATACCTGGACCGTGCTTGATTACAACCCTAACACCGATGTGGTTACGATCATTAACAGGATTGACAACGCGCACGACGATGGCTTTGGCGTTACAATAGACTGATGAGGGACTAGAGCGTACCGCATTTAGGTTGAGGCACACCCTACCCTCAACCTGTCACCCCGGAATAAATCCCATAGGCGCTAAAATAAGCGGAGCATTTTTTGATAGTGGCGTTGTCTTGGCGGCTCATGCAGATGTCGTCGAAGTATGGCCATGCGTCTTCGAAGACACGCGATTGTTGGCTCGGGGATAATGGCCTGAAGAAGCGTTGCGGCGAGCTGGCGCAACAGCCGCCAGGTTGCGGGCTGCGTCAGGCGGCGGCAGCCCAGCGGGGAGAGTCCTCGAACGCATCAATATGCGGTTCGAGCAAAAGGATCATCAATAGATGCGCCAGAACATAAGCCCTGGCGGAGCGCTCGTCGCGGCCCGGCGGCCCCTTCAAACCGATCAAACTTTTGAGGCGCTTGAAGCCAAGTTCAATGCGCCAGCGCAGTCGATAAAGCGCGAGGATATCGGCGGCGGAGAAGCCGTCTGGCTGCAGCGAGGTGATGATGATGACCCATTCGGCGGCGGCAAGCGTGCCCTTGGATATTTGATGCCCGCCCTTGCGGGACGCCTGACGCGCCTTGCGTCTGGCGGCCTCACATGCCCCGGCTGGTTTCTTGACGCCGACAAGGCGAAGGCGCAGCGGTGCGCCCGATTTGCGCGCGATCCAGACCGGCTGATCAATCAAGCCCGATGTTGCCCCGGCGCGGAACACTGCGAGAAGATCAACCGGCGCGCCCGCGGCATCGCGCCAACGCGCATTCTTCCAACCGGCCCGCACGATAATGTCAGCGCCGGCGTCAAGCACCACCGCCATGCGGTCAGGCTGCAGATAGGCGCGGTCAGCGATGCGGATCTCACCCGCAACGGCCGGTATCCGATCCAGCGTCTCGCCACCCTGCTGGTCCGTCAACTCGAAGAACCCAAAGCGCTCGCCTGGCAAATCAAAAGCGCTGTGAACCCGCCACAAGCGGTTCTTCGTCTTTGCAAGCCGCCCTGCCTTGGGTACTGTCGTGGCGTCGATGAGGCGGATCAAACGGCCCCGGCTCGCCTCGGGCGCGCCCAAAGCCAGCGCCTGCCCGATCAGCATGCTCAGCCAATTCCCGCACTGGCGCAGCCGGTACAGCAGCGCCACGTTGGAAATATCCACAAGACCAATCGATGCCGCCCACGCCGCCGTCGAGCGCAGTCCTCTCTCACCCAGACAATAGGCCAGGATCAGGCGCAAAAGATCGCTCGCGCTTTCGATCACCCGCGCCCGCACAAATGCCTTTGTCCGCCGGGCGCCCGCATCAAGCGCATCCCTACCTCCAAGCCGCGTAACAACGTCTTGCCAGTCTCGATTAAATAGTGATTCGTGTGTCATTCCTCTCTAGAATCACAAACGATTCCACAGCGCAAGCTTCTTATTTTAGCGCCTATGGG
>CAMTWQ010000078.1:0-10020 GCA_947085465.1 uncultured Alphaproteobacteria bacterium | reverse complement strand
ATAGACGATACTTAGACCATTTCCTGATTGGATTGAATCAATCCGATCAGGATAAAAATGGTCTAACACATTCAATTAGAGCCTTTCTTGTCCGGTCAGGTTGGTTCAACCTGACCGGGAAAGGCTCTAAGGCGCATAGGCGATGGTTGGGCCGTTTGCGCGCACCGCCTCGCGCTGGGTTTGGGGCGCATAATCTGCACTCACTGCAATCGCATACGGATCAACAATGCGGTTTTCACGCACATCAACGGCGGCGCGCGCCAGCATAGTTTCAATATCGCTGGCGCCAAGGATGCTGGCGTCGCGGATAGCTTCGCACCAGTGATGATGATCTCCATGCGCCTGCAAATAAATCACCGCGCCATCGCGCAACCGGTTGGCGGTAATGACTTGCAGCGATGCGCTGAGGCGTTTGCTCATGTGCGGCTGCCTGGGCGGCCGCTGGAGATTTTAGCGTTGCGTTGTGGTTGATGGCGCAATGCAATCGCGCTCGGCGCGCCATCGGCATCCGGCTGAAAGCGCACGGTAAATTCCGACAACGCCTTGGCGAAACGCGCCGCATCCTTATCTTTCTGCACTTCAAACGCATCAAACCCGCAGCGATGCATAAATGAGAACTGGTCGTACAATACATTCCCAACTGCGCGCAGTTCACCCTTGAAGCCATATTGTTCGCGCAGCAGACGCGCATAGGAATAGGCGCGGCCATCGCGGAAAATGGGAAATTCCAGCGCTATCACCTCGAACAGGCCCAGGTCATCGCGTATCTGTTCCGGCGCTTCGCTGGACGCCAGCCGAACCCCAAGCGGCAGTTTGCGGGCCAACAATTGTTCACGCTCCATCCGCCAGCGGGCCAGCGGCACAATCAGCTTGCCGCTGACCGGCAGCGAACCATCCGCGCCCGCATGCAGCCATTCGTCGAGGGCGATTTTGCCGTGTTTAATGTACCGCATAGAGCGCGTCCTTGAACGGGGTGATGCCGGTGCGGCGCACCGTCATCAGGAAAGGTTCGTCACGGCCGGCGCGGATTTTTACATAGGTGTCGACGACTTTCTCCACCGCATCGACAATCTCGTCATAGGAAAACGCCGCGCCCAAAATCTCGCCGATCGAGGCGTTTTCGTCGGCGCTGCCGCCGATAGATATCTGATAGAATTCAACGCCTTTTTTATCGACCCCCAGAATGCCGATATGCCCCACATGATGATGGCCGCAGGCATTGATGCAGCCGGAAATCTTGATCTTCAGATCACCAATGTCATGCTGGCGCCGCAGATCTGCAAACCGTTCACTGATGCGTTGCGCGACGGGAATTGAGCGGGCGTTGGCCAGCGCGCAATAATCAAGCCCAGGGCAAGCGATAATATCGCTGAGCAGCCCGATATTGGGCGTGGCCAGGCCTTTTTCGTCAAGCAGCATCCAAAGCGAATACAGATCAGTCTGCCGCACATCGGCCAGCGTCAGATTCTGCTCATGTGTCACGCGCAATTCGCCAAAACTGAAACGGTCCGCAAGATCGGCGATGGCGTGCATCTGCACGTCTGTCGCATCGCCGGGAATGCCGCCGATGGGCTTCAGGGAAATGTTGACGATGGCATAGCCGGGTACTTTGTGGGTTGCCAGATTGGTGCGCGCCCATGCGGCAAAGGCCGGATCGGCATTGCGTTTTGCCACAAATTCGGCCGGGTCGTCGCGCAATGTTTCATACGCCGGCGGCGCGAAATAAGCGGTGATGCGGGCAATTTCCCCGGCCGGCACATCCAGCATCCCATCGCGAATAAAGGCCCACTGCTCATTCGTCTGGCGGCTGAATTCCTCAATGCCAATTTCATTGACCAGAATTTTAATCCGCGCCTTGTAAATATTATCGCGCCGCCCGTGCATGTTATAGACGCGCATGATCGCCTCTGAATAAGACAGCATATCGCGCTTTGGAACAAACGGATTGATGCACTTGGCGATCACCGGCGTGCGCCCCTGCCCGCCGCCAACCCAAAATTCAAATCCGGTTTCGCCTTCCGCGTTGCGCACAATGGCGATGCCGATATCGTGCAGCTTGATCGCGGCGCGGTCATGCGGACTGCCAGTAATCGCAATCTTGAATTTGCGTGGCAGAAATGAAAATTCCGGATGCAGGCTCGACCATTGCCTTAAAATCTCGCCATAGATGCGCGGGTCTTCGATTTCCCCGGCCACTGAACCGGCATATTGGTCAGAGGTGATATTGCGGATGCAATTGCCGCTGGTCTGTAAGGCGTGCATTTCCACTGTGGCTAGTGCGGCCAAGATGTCCGGCATATCCTCAAGCTTTGGCCAGTTATATTGCAAGTTCTGCCTGGTGGTGAAATGCGCATAGCCGCGATCATATTTTGTGGCGATTTCGGCCAGCTTGCGCATTTGCCGGGAAGACAGCACCCCATAGGGAATGGCGACGCGCAGCATATAGGCGTGCAGTTGCAGATACAGGCCGTTCATCAGCCGCAGCGGACGAAATTCCTCTTCGCTCAGTTCGCCGGACAGCCGCCGCTCCACCTGGTCACGAAATTGCGCAACCCGCTCCATCACAAAGGCATGATCGAATTCGTCGTAGCGGTACATTTTCCCTGGCCTCTAAACTGCAAAATCCGTTGGTAGATATGCAGAATTTAGTTAAATATGTCAAGAATAATGTAAAATATAATATAACACACAGTATTATTGTATTAATGTTCCCGCGATAGCTGGCTCTCGTGCCAGCGGCGCAGCAATAAGTGCTCAAGCGCGCTCAGGCAAAAGAAAATTCCTATTCCCAGCGCCGACAGTAACAGCAGGGCGGCAAACATTTTGGATATCTGCAACCGGTTGCCGCTTTCCATTATCCGCCATGCCAGCCCCATGGCGGCGCCGCTGCCGGCCACAAATTCCGCCACCACCGTGCCAATCAGCGCCAGACCACCAGATATTTTCAGTGCGGATAACAGGTAGGGAAGCGCGGATGGCATCCGAACCTGGGTCAAAACCTGAAAGCGGGACGCGCCATAGAGCCGGTATAGATCAAGCAGCCCGTGATCGGCGGCGCGCAACCCAATCGTCATATTGGACAGCACCGGGAAGAAGGCGGCAATCCACGCCATCAGCAGCAGCGCTCTGTCTGGATGATCAACGCCAACCCAAATGACAATCAACGGCGCAATGGCGACAATCGGCGTCACCTGCATCACTACGGCGAGCGGGAACAACGCCATTTCAACCATACGGCTTTGTGAAAACAGCACCGCCAGGCTAACGCCGCCAGCGGCCGCAAGCACAAATGCGAGCAGACTGATGCGCAGCGTTATCCATGCGCTGTACAATAGCGAAGAAAAATCATCATACAGCGCCTGTCCAATCGCCGACGGCGGCGGCAACACGAAGGCGGGCGTCTGCCACACATAAACCAGCGCTTCCCACAAGCCAAGCGCCACAATAACTACCAGCAGCGGCGTAAAGAAGCGTATAGCCCTCATGTCAGGGCGCCCTGCAATGAGCCAGTCCTTAAAGCTGCGGAAACTTCGGCGCAATAGCTCGCCATTTGCACGGAATGGCGGAATGCTTCCTGGCGCACGGGAGGGGCGTCAATGACCATCTCATGAATAATGGTTCCCGGATGCGCCCCCATAATCAGTAGACGGCTGGATAAATATACCGCCTCTGCCGCGCTATGGGTGACGAACAGCACTGTGAGCTGATTCGCATTGCAGATATGCAGCAAATCATCATTCAACTGCTGACGGGTAATTTCATCAAGCGCCGCAAATGGTTCATCTAATAACAATACCGGCGGCCGCGTCACCAGCGCGCGGGCAATCGCCACCCGCATTTTCATGCCGCCAGATAGTGTGCGCGGATAGGCGTCAGCAAAATTTTCCAGCCCAACGCGCGCCAGCATGGCCATGGCCCGCTCACGTCGTTCACTTGCCGCAACACCCGTGATGCGCAACGGCGCCTCGACATTTTTGCGCACGCTTGCCCATGGCATCAGGGTAGGTTCTTGAAACACCACGCCAATGTTGCCTGGCGCCTGGGGTATTGCCCATTCAAGGCGCCCAGTTGTGGGCGGCGTCAGGCCAACGGCAATCCGCAACAAGCTGCTTTTGCCGCAGCCAGACGGCCCAAGCAGCGCCACAAACTCCCCGCGCACAATGCGCAAATTTACATTCTCCAGCGCAGCAATGCCGCCCGGAAATTGTTTGCTCAAGCCGGATATTGTCAGCAGCGGTGCGGGTTCAGTCTGCATTTATTTTGTTTTCGGGGAAACAAATTGCAAAGTATACGCCTCGCGCACGTCAAGCCCGGGCGGATAGACGCCGCTCTGCGCCATAACCTGAAAAAACTTCGCCCACCGCATATCGCTCATGGCGCCAATGCCAAGAATTTCCGCATCACCTGATTCCACTATGCCATAGGCTTTCATCTTTTCTATGGCCTGGGTGATCAGCGCATCGCTTATTTCCGGGTTATCCCGCTTGATCAGCGCGTTACCCGGCGCCGGATCGCCATGCAGATAATCACGCCAGCCCTCTTTGGTGGCGTCCACAAAAGCTTGCACCACTCCGGGTCTGCGATCGATAATGGATGTGTTGACCATCACCAGTGTCGCATAGCTTGGATATCCATTATCCGCATACAGAAAAATTTTCGGCGGCTTGCCGGTTTCGCGCTCATACATATAGGGCTCGGAGGTAAGATAGCCTTGCTGAATGGCGCCGGCGTCAATTAAAAATGGCGCCATGTTGAATGTGTATTTGCGGATCTGTGAATCCTCAAACCCGTATTTTCCCTTGAGCCAGACAAATACCGCGCCGATGGAGGCGTCAGCCAGCATGATCGGCCGGCCTTTCATATCCGCCAGGCTGCGAATGTCATCGCGCGGATGGGTCATCAGAATTTCCGGGCTTTTTTGAAACACCGCCATGACGGCTTTTGCATGCGCTCCCGCGCGCAGCATATTGAGTGGCATAAAACTTGACGATCCCATGCCAAAATCAATCGCGCCAGCTCCCATCAATTGCGGAATGTTAACGCCGGGGCCGCCCGGGCGGATTTCAACATCCAGCCCGCGCGCCGCATAAAAGCCCTTGGCCAGCGCCTGATAAAATCCGCCATGTTCGGCCTGCGCCTTCCAGTCAGTGGCGAACACGATACGCTCAAGCGCGGGTGCAGCCCAGCCAGGAGCGGCGGCATTCATCAACAACAGAAACCCGATCAGCAAAACCCGCCTGGCCATATAAGTCTCCAAAAGCCAAAAAGCCGCTACAGAATGTGAATGCGCGCTACTATAATGTATGGTGAGAAAATAGCGGCGGGAAAACAGACAGGAGACATAGATGAAACTTGCGACCTTTACCCATCAGGGGCGCACCCGAATTGGTGTCGTGCAGGATGCGGGGATTATCGATTTATCCGTCGCCGCCCCGTCTTTGCCGGTGGAAATGCGCGCATTTCTTGAGGCTGGCGAGGCCGCCATGACTGCGGCGCGCGCGGCTAAGGGTTCGGCAATCCCGCTGGCTGCGGTGCGTCTTGAGGCGCCCGTGATGCGCCCCTCCAAATTCCTCGCTATCGGCCTCAATTACGCCGATCATATTGCCGAGAGCAAGCGCGATACGCCGGAGAAACAGATGTGGTTTAATAAACAAACCACCTGTGTGAACGCCCCCAATGATCCGGTGCATTTGCCGAAGGTGTCCAGCGCGCTGGACTATGAAGGCGAACTTGGCTTTGTGATTGGCCGTAAATGCCGGCATGTGCCGAAGGCGCGCGCCCATGAGGTGATCGCCGGGTTCTGTATTGTCGATGACGTGAGCGTGCGCGATTGGCAATTTCATTCACAAACCATGACCATGGGTAAAAGCTTTGACACCCATGGCCCGTTCGGCCCCTGGATCGTCACCCCGGATGAAATCGGCGATCCGCACACTCTTTCGATCCGGACCCTGCTAAACGGAAAAGTGGTGCAGGATTCCAACACCAGGCATCTGGTGTTTAATTGCTATGATCAGATCGCTTATTTGACACAGGCTTTTACACTGCTGCCAGGGGACGTGATCGCCACCGGGACACCGGGTGGGGTGGGCGTCGCCAAAACCCCGCCGCAATTCATGAAGGCGGGGGACCGGGTGCGCATCGAGATCGAGAAAATTGGCGCCATTGAACATGAGATTATCCCTGAACCCGCTGACACGCTATGCCTGATATGAGCGAAAACAGGCTGCAAGTGACCGCACCCTTTGACGGGGCGGTTATCGCAAGATTGCCGCGTTTGAACGCCGCGCAAATTGAGGCGGCGCTGGCGTCCGCCTATGCGCTGTACCGTAATCGCGATGCCTGGATTCCCAAGGCCCGGCGGATCGAGATTTTACGCAAGGCGGCAAAAATCATCAGTGGCCGGACCGAGGAACTGGCGCTACAGGCGGCGCGCGAAGGCGGCAAGCCGCTGATTGACTCACGCGTCGAAATCGCCCGCGCCATTGACGGTATTGAAGTCTGTGTCGAAACCATGCGCACCCATGCGGGCGAAGTAATCCCGATGGGGGTGAATGCGGCCTCGGCAGGGCATCTTGCCTTTAGCCAATTTGAGCCGATCGGCGTTGTCGCGGCGGTCAGCGCGTTCAATCACCCATTCAATCTGATTGTGCATCAGGTGGGGCCAGCGGTCGCTGCTGGCTGCCCGGTGCTGGTCAAGCCGGCCAGCGCAACGCCATTATCTTGTATCGCATTTGCCGAAATTTTATACGAGGCTGGCCTGCCGAAAGAATGGTGCCAGGTGGTGATTCCCGAAACCAATGCGCTTGCCACCAAAATGGTGACGGACAAGCGGGTGGGTTTCTTCTCGTTCATCGGCAGCGGCGCCGTGGGCTGGGGCCTGCGCGCGCAACTGGCGCCAGGAACACGCTGCGCGCTGGAACATGGCGGCGCAGCGCCGGTGATTGTCGCTGCTGACGCCGATCTGGCGGCTAACCTGCCGCGCCTCGCCAAGGGCGGTTTTTATCACGCGGGGCAGGTCTGCGTCTCGGTGCAGCGCATTTACGCCCATGCCAGCATTGCCGAGGGATTGGCGAACGAACTTGGCAGGCTGGGCGCGGCCATGAAAGTTGGCGATCCAACCCGAACGGACACGGAAGTTGGCCCGCTGATCAATCATGGCGAATGCGACCGGGTGCATGCCTGGGTGCAGGAGGCGGTGGCGGGCGGCGCCAAGCTGATTTCCGGCGGTGAAAAAATCTCCGCATCCTGTTATCCACCGACGGTTCTGTTCAATCCGCCCGAAGACGTAAAAGTTTCCGTATCCGAGGTGTTTGGCCCGGTGATCTGTGTTTATGCGTATACGGACATTAACGAGGCGATTGCGCGGGCCAACAGCCTGGCGGTGTCGTTTCAGGCGGCCGTGTTCACCCGCGACATTGACACTGCGCTGCGCGTCTATAACCGCATTGACGCAACAGCCGTGATGGTGAACGATCACACCGCGTTCCGCGTGGACTGGATGCCGTTTGCCGGCGCGCGCGAATCCGGCCATGGCGTTGGCGGCATCCCGCACACCATTCACGATATGCAAATCGAAAAAATGATGGTTATCCGTTCTAATGAAATTTGAGGGGAGCAACGATGAAAGCGTCTGATCTGTTTGTAAAATGCCTGGAAGCCGAAGGGGAGGAGCGGATTTTTGGCATTCCCGGCGAGGAAAACGCCGATGTGATGATTTCACTGCTCGACAGCAAAATCGAATTTATCTTGTGCCGCCACGAACAGGGTGCTGCTTTCATGGCCGACGCCTATGGGCGGCTGACCGGCAAGGCGGGCGTGTGCCTGGCGACGCTTGGGCCGGGCGCCACCAATCTGGTGACCGGGCTGGCGGACGCCAACATGGACCGCGCGCCTGTGGTGGCGATCATTGGTCAGGCGTCAACCAAGCGGTTGCACAAGGAAAGCCATCAGAACATGGATTCCATCGCCATGTTCAAGCCGATCAGCAAATGGGCGCAGACCATCGTCGCGCCGGAAAATATTCCCGAAGTGGTGCGCAAGGCGTTCAAGATCGCCGAGCGGGAAAAGCCCGGCGTCTGCGTCATTGAACTGCCCGAGGATATCGCCGACGAAGAAGTCAATTCGGCGCCGTTGCCGGTGACGCGGCTGCGCCGTCCGGCGGCGGATCACAAGGCCATTTCCCAGGCGGTCGATCTTATTCTGGCGGCAAAAAACCCGATCATCCTGGCGGGTAATGGCGCGGTGCGCAAACGCGCCGCCACACAGCTTCAGCGGCTGGCGCGCAAGACCGGCATTGGTGTGGTCAATACCTTCATGGGCAAGGGCGCGGTGCCGATGGATGACCCGCATTGCCTGTTCACCATGGGGCTTGGCGTGGGCGATTACAACAATCTGGCCTTCGCCGATGCGGACCTGATTATCACCGCGGGCTATGACCTGGTGGAATATAGTCCCATCGCGTGGTACAAGCCGGCCTCGAAGGCGAAAATCATTCACATTGATTTTGAACCGGCCGAGATCGACACGCATTTCCCGGTGACCGTCGATATCGTCTCCGATCTGGCGGATGCCCTGTGGCAGATGAATGAAGAGCTTAACAAGCGCGCCGAGGGCCGCCTGCCGCTGTTCGATATCACTGCACGTAAAAAATTGCGCGACACCATGTCGGCGGATTTCGCGGCGGAAAAGAATGACACGGGCTTTCCGGTCAAGCCGCAGAAAATTCTCTGGGACGTGCGCCAGTTCATGGGGCCTGATGATATTCTGCTGTCCGATGTGGGCGCGCATAAAATGTGGATTTCGCGCTATTATCAAGCTCAGGGGGCGAACACCTGCCTGATTTCGAACGGTTTTTGTTCCATGGGCTTCTCCCTGCCTGGGGCCATCGGCGCGAAGCTGGCGTTGCCCGGCAGGAAAGTCCTCAGCATCAACGGCGACGCCGGCTTTCTGATGAATGTGCAGGAGCTTGAAACGGCGGTGCGCTACAAGCTTAATATCGTCGTCATGGTCTGGGTCGATGGCGAATATGGCCTGATCAAATGGAAACAGCAGGACGCCTTTGATGGCCGCCATTCCAAACTTGAATTTGGCAATCCGGATTTCGAATTGCTGGCCAAAGCGTTCGGCATGTGGGGCAAAACCCTGACAGCGGCGGATCAGCTTACCCCCGCGCTGGAGGAAGCGTTCCGCCAGCCCGGCCCGGCGATCATCGCCGTGCCGGTGGATTATCGCGAAAACCGCAAACTGACCGCGCGATTGGGAAAAGTATCGATCCCCATGTAGCGCGTCATTGCAGGGCTTTCAGACAACTTCCAGCGGCGCCTGCGGCACATTTGCCCAATGCGCCGCGTCATGGCCATAAAAAATCCGCGCGCCGCGCCGTTGCAGTTCGCGGAATTTATGCAGGCTGGCGATCATGCCGTCGCGGTCATGCAGAAAACTGTGGTGCGGAAGGTGCAGATCGTCGAGGGTTTTGCGCATGTAACAGGCGTCGCCGGTCAGCACCACGTCACCACGGTTCAGTTTCAGCTTCATTGACTGATGTCCCGGCGTGTGACCGTAAGTGGGAAACAACATCACGCTGCCATCGCCAAACAGATCGTGCTCGCCATCAATCTGTTTTACGTCCTGGCCAAGATCAAAGTCGCGCCTGTCAAAGCCATTCGCACGCGCCAGATCCGGGTCCATTGCCGCTTCCCATTCCGGCTTTTGAATGACCAGCGGCGCATTTGGCACCTGATCGTTGCCGCCCGCGTGATCGAAATGCAGATGCGAATTTATCAGATGAGTGATTTCTTCCGGGCCAATGTCAAGCGCGGCAAGGCGCCCGCCAAGCTCTTCGCCGGGCTCGAATTCAACCTTGGTTATCGCCGCCATGGCGCCCAATCGCCCGGCCGGATCGGATTGCAGGCTGGTATGCAGGCCACTATCGAATATGGCTTTGCCCTTTGGGTGCACGATCAGATAGCTGGGGATAGGCAGCCGTAATTTTCCTTCCATGCCGTCAAGAATGAACTT
>CAMTWQ010000077.1:0-10192 GCA_947085465.1 uncultured Alphaproteobacteria bacterium | reverse complement strand
GGTTTTTGCGGGATGATCAGAATACCCACGCCCAGCCGCGCCATAATCTGCGAGCTTTCCGGCGACACAGCGGCGGCATAGGTGCGGCCCTTGAAGGTCTTGAACGGCGCCGGGCGAATGTCGCGCTTCACCTGCTTGATATGTTTGCCGTTGAATTCGCAGGTTCCGGACTCAAGCCCCTCCAAAATCATCTGCGCGCTTTCCGTGAAATATTCGCGGCTGATATTCTGGTCGCGGCCAAAGCCTTCGAACTCGACCCGGCCCAGCCCGCGGCCAATGCCGAGGATCATGCGGCCGTTCGACAGATTGTCTAGCATCGACACTTCTTCAGCGACCCGCATCGGATCATGCCAGGGCAGCACAATGACCATCGAGCCGAGCAGCAGCTTGTCGCTCTTGCCCGCGAAATATGACAGGAACTGCACCACATCCGGACACATGGTGTAATCGGTAAAGTGATGCTCTACTCCCCAGATCGACTGAAAACCCAGTTCCTCCGCCATCATCCCAAGGCGGATTTCTTCCTGGTACACTTGGCGATCGTTCAACTTCGGATCGGTGCCCTGAAACACCAAAGCTAAACCTACATCCATCGCGCTTCTCCCTGTTTTCTAATAATGATACGAAATTTGAGCACATTTCATGGCATAAAGCCATGTATTTTTGGCGAGGGAATGCTTACTCCGCCACCTCTTTCAGCAATTCCATCAGCGGCCTGCCCGGCAGTTTCTTTACATCCGGCATCACCTCTTTGGCGAACAGGCGCATGCTGGCTTCGGCATCCGCGATGGGCATGCCGGCATAATTGAAAAAGCCGTTATAGGCGCCCGATCCGCTGATCCCGGTGAAGTTCCTGATCTTCTCGTAGCATTGCTCAGGGGTGCCGTAGACCTGGATGCTTTTGTAGAATTCGACGGCGGCGTCGACATGGCCGGTGATATGCTTGTTCATGCCGGCATAGCTTTCATAGCCTTTGGTGTTGTTCAGATGATCGCTGGCCATTTCATAATGCTCGATGGCGGTGCGGTAATAGCCGCCAATATATTTGGTGGCCATTTCCTCGGCCCGGTCCGCATTTTTGTCGCAATAGGTGAAACCGCCCAAAATCGGCGCGGGCGCCTCCACGCCATTCACTTCACGGAAAATCTTACGGTAGTCGCCAAGTTCCTTCACCACATGCGCCCAGGGTTTTTGCGGGATAATCAGAATGCCCACGCCCAGTTGCGCCATGAGTTGCGAGCTTTCCGGCGACACGGCGGCGGCGTAGGTGCGGCCCCTGAAGGTTTTGAACGGACGCGGGCGGATGTCGCGCCTGGTCTGCTTGATGTGCTTGCCATTAAACTCACACGTGCCGCTTTCCAGGCCTTCAATGATCATCTGAGCGGATTCGGTAAAATATTCGCGGCTGATATTCATGTCGCGGCCAAAGCCGTCAAACTCCACCCGGCCCAGCCCGCGGCCAATGCCCAGGATCATGCGCCCGTTCGACATATTGTCCAGCATCGAAATTTCTTCGGCGACGCGCATCGGATCGTGCCAGGGCAGCACAATGACCATGGTGCCAAGCAAAAGTTTGTCGCTCTTGGCGGCGAAATAGGACAGAAACTGCACCGGGTCCGGGCACATGGTGTAATCGGTGAAATGATGCTCGATGCCCCAGATCGACTGGAAACCCAGTTCCTCGGCCAGCATCCCCAGGCGCAAATCCTGCTGATACACCTGATGATCGGAAAGTTCCTTATTGGTGCCCTGAAACACCACCGCCAAGCCTACATCCATCGCACATCTCCCCCGGATTTTATGTTTATCGGGAAAGTGGACCATAAAGCGCGAAAAAGGACAACGCAAAAAGGCCGGGAACGCACACGGCCTTTTAGAATTTCAACCCTTGACGCCTTTTAGCGCCGCGCTGTTGGCCGCCTGATCAAAACCCTTCAGAATTTCGGCATAGCGTTTTTCAACCGCGCCGCGCATGTTCGGGTCGGTGAAAATATACGGCCAGTCGCCCTTTACCGCTTCCACAACCAGTTCGCCGACAATGCGCGGGTCCAGCCCGCCTTTCAGAAAATTATTCACCATTTCCTGACCGGCTTTTTCCTGCGCGGTCATTTTCGAGGGATCCGGCGCGCCGCCGAAACGCTCGGGGCGGTTGCGCTGCGCATTGCCGATATTGGTGTTCACAAAACCAGGGCACAGCACCGACGCGCTGATATTGGTGCCCGCCAGTTCTTCGCGCAGCACATCGCTCATGCCGACGGCAGCGAATTTTGTCGCCGTGTAGGGACCGCCCACCATCGAGGCCGCAATCATTCCGGCCATCGATGCGGTGGTGACGAAATGCCCGCCTTCGCCATGTTCCTTGATATGCGGCAGGAACGCCTGCACGGCATAGACGATGGCCATCTGGTTGACGCCCACCACCCAGTCCCAGTCCGCAACCGTGGCCTGATCCATGCGCCCGCCTGCTCCAACACCCGCATTGCTGCACACCACATGCACATTGCCAAATTCAAAGAACGCCGTCTTGGCAGCCTCAAATACAGATTCGCGCAGCGATACATCGCAAAGCACGTCGGAAACCTGAACATTGGCGCTTTTATCCAGTTCCGCAACCGCTTTATCCAGCGCCGCTTGCTCGATATCGGCGATCATGATGTTCATGCCGGCCCTGGCAAAGGCCTGCGCCATGCCATAGCCAATGCCGCTGGCCCCGCCGGTAATAAACGCGGTCTTGCCCATTAACCCTTTCACTGGATGAGTTCCTTCATTCAAAGTCATACTAAAGCCTCCAGCAGAGCGTAGCTAAAGAAACGGCGCCGCAGTTTGATCTGTGTCAAACCGCGGCGCTAAAAATTGCGGGGATACCTATTCGGCGGCCAGGGCGCGGTGCTCCAGCGCCTCAAATTCGGCGAACTTTTTTACGCCATCCGGGCGTTCCAGGAATTGCCGCTGGAGCGCTTCGCGGGTTTGATTGCGGCTGAACTCAAACGCCGTGCCGGTATGATACGCGATCATCGGCGTCCATAGCGGATCGAACAGATCCTTGCCACGCATGGTTCCGCCATCCACTGTCTTGATAGTCAGCTCACGGAATTCCGATAGCATAACCCGCAGGCTGGCCACATGAATGTTCTCATCCAGGCGAATGCGATTGATCAGGTCCGCCGCAAGCTTTGCGCCATCGCGGTTATCCTTGAACACTATGGGGTTTTTCACGACTTTTTCATTGAAGCGGAAAACCGCTTCCGCCCGCACCTCGATCATGGTGAGGTTCATCAGCAGCAGCAAATATTGCTCATGCTCCAGCGGCAATTGCGGCATCAGGCGGCCAGATTCAGGGCGTGTAATGGTCTCTGGAATTTCCGCCCTGCCATACGCCTCAGCCCCGAACAGCGCGTCGCGCGCGGCAAACCACATTTTATTATGCGCGCCAATACCGCTATCCGGAACGCCGCCTTCATCCCAGCCATGCGCCATAAGCAGCCCCTTGTTAAGGTGGCCGATGCACATGGCGCTGATGTCCTCAACGATAATCGCCTGAAAATCCGGCGCCGGAAAATTGGCGAGCAGCGCGCCGCGCCCCTCGATCACGCCAGCTATGGTCAGCGAGTTCCACATGGTCCGCTCAAAACCATTCTGCAACAAAAACCATTGCTGCTCCGGGCTCGGATAATTACCCATTTTCAACAGGTCGGGGCTGCAATCGATCAGTTTCCAGCCCTTGCGCTCCACTTCGCTGCGCCACGCTTCAATAGCGGGCACGCGATGCAATGAACGCGGCGGCGTGTAATTTCCAGCAGAGTCAAACCCGCCATGTAGCTTGTGTCCCGCCGCCATGTGAAAGGCGGCATGGGGATGGCTGGCCAAAAGTTCTTCCTGCGTGTAAACGAGCTTTACCATGGAATTTCTCCGTCTCTATTCTGCCGCCGCTGCTAGCGGGGTCTCGAGTTCATCAAGCTGCCGTACCAACGCTTCGCCATCGGGCAAGGCCATCAATTGCCTGACAATGCTGTCACGGGTTTGAGTGCGGCTGGCGTCATAAACAGTCGTGGAATGGAAATTGACCATGCCCTTCCAGATTGGATCGAGCATGTCGCTGCCCTTGATCGTCGCGCCGTCATTTAGTTTGAAGGTAAGCAGACGCATTTCCGATAGTACGGCGCGTAAATATCCCACATGGATCGCTTCATCCTGGCGGATGCGCTCGACTAATACCGCCGCTTCCTCGGCCGCGCTGCGGCGGTCCTTGAACAGATCGGGGTCACGGAACAAATTGCATGAGAACGCGAACATTTTTTCCGCCCGCACCTCAACCATTAGAATATTCATGTAGATCAGCAGAAACGCTTCGTGCAGTTCTGGAAGCTGCGGGAAAATACGGAATGATTCCGGGCGGGTGATATTGTCCGGCGCCACAGGTATCGGATAGGCGTCCTTGCCGAACAGCATATCGCGCACCACGTACCACATCTTGTCATGCGCGCCGGTATCGCCGCCTTCCAGGCCACCTTCGTCACGGCCATGGGCGTGATGCAACCCCTTGTTCAGGTGGCCAATGGCGGTGTTGCTAATATCCTCGACAATGATTTGCTGAAAATCCGGCCCCGTGGCGTTACTGAGAATTTTCCCGCGCCCCTCGATCTCACCGGTGATCGACAAGGTGTTCCATAGGGTTCTTGCGAGACCATGATTGAGCAGAAATTTCTGCTGCGCATGATTGGGGTAATTTTCGCGTTTTAGCAGCTTGGCGCCGACATCAATCAGCTCGCCGCCCTTCGCCAGCACATTTTTCGACCAAGCCTCAACTGCTGGTCCACGACCCAACATGCGCGGTGAAATATATTTCCCATCCGAATCAAAGCCGCCATGCAATTTTTCACCCATCACCACATGCGGTTTTGCGTAGGTGTGTTCCGCCATCATCTCTTCATAGGTGTAGTTCAGCTTCGCCATGATATTTGCTCCAACAACTATTAAGCCTCAACGTGCGCTTGCATCCGGCGAGGCCAGGCCACGCAGCACGAAACGCGTAAGATTGCTCAGGAAATATTCCTTGTTGCCCCACGCCGCGGGTGAATCGGTGCTGACAACCGTTGTCACCATCAGCACCGCGTAGCCAATGATAAGCGGATCATAATCCTCCCAGATCAGGCCCGCCTTCTGGCCGCGCCGGATCACTTCGGCCCAGCGCGTTGCCCATTGATCGACGATCGAGGGCGCCCCGGCGCCCGCTGCCTCGCGCGCCATCAACTGATGCCCGGCCCATGCGGCCTTTAACACGCCGGGATTGGCGCGGGCGAAATCCATGGACACTTCCAGCACCCCATAGACCCGTTCAGCATGGGTGCGGCATTTCGCCAGGCGCGCCAGAATAAGCGCATCGACCTCTTGTTGCGCGTCATCGACAAACGCCTGAAAGCATTCTTTTTTGTCCGCAAAATACAGATAAAACGTGCCATGGCCCACACCAGCCAGGCGGGAAATATCCTGCGGCCTGGTGTCGTGATAGCCACGCGCCACGAACAATTGCCGGGCTGCGGCAAGCAGACGCTGGCGGCTTTCCGCCTTGCGCTGATCGCGGCGGGAAACGACCGCGCCGGCATTGATTTTAACAGTATCGGGCGCATGGTTTGACATTGACATACTTCTCAATAGCACATTATGACAGATTATCAACAAATATATTTGAGGCCGTGCAAGCTTATGAAATCAATTGGATTTTTTCTGTCCGTAGGTCTTAAATTTTTTCAGTATGCGGGCCATTTCTTGCCCATCAAGCAGCACAGGCGCGCCAATTTGCAACGCCGCCGTATATTGGCTGGCAAGCACTTCCACCTCTTGCGCCATGGCCAGGGCCTTGGCTGGCGTTTCGCCCAGGGCAATCTGACCATGATTGGCAAGCAGGCAGGCGCGGCGCCCGCTTAACGCTTTCATCGCATGCTCCGCCAGGGCGTCCGTGCCGAATGTAGCGTAGGGGGCGCAAGCGATGCGATCACCGCCCGCCACGGCAACCATGTAATGGAATGCCGGAATTTCTTTATGCGCACAGGCCAGCGCCGTTGCATACAGCGAATGGGTATGCACCACGGCGCTTATTTCCGGCCGCGCAGTATAAATCGCCACATGGAAATGCCATTCGCTTGAGGGCAGCAGCGCACCGGCAATGACTTTCCCCTTGTTATTAAGCGCCACAATGTCTTTTGGCTTCAACGCCGCATAGGCAACGCCGGTGGGCGTAATCAGAATGCGCTCGCCATCATAGCGCGCCGATACATTGCCGGATTTTCCTGGGCTGAGGCCGCTTTGGCTCATCGCGTTCGCCACTGCGATAATTTCCTTGCGAAGCGCCAGTTCACTCATGACGCGCGCTCCGGAAATAGCGCACGCATGGCGTCTGGCGCCGCCGCGCAAACGCCACGCTCGGTAATCAGTCCACTGACCAGCCGCGCGGGCGTCACATCAAAGGCAAAGTTTCCGGCAGCGCTTCCCGGCGCCGAAATTTCCACCTCGCATAAATCTCCACCGGACGTGCGCCCGGTAATGCGGGTAAGTTCATCCGGTGAGCGCTCTTCAATCGGAATTGACGCCACGCCATCTTCGATACTCCAGTCGATGGTGGTGGAGGGCAACGCCACATAGAACGGCACATGATTATCATACGCCGCCAGCGCCTTGAGATAAGTGCCGATCTTGTTGCACACATCGCCGCGCGCCGTGGTGCGGTCGGTTCCGACAATGCACATATCGACCCGGCCATGCTGCATCAAATGGCCGCCCGCATTATCGGCGATAATGGTGTGCGGCACCCCATGCTTGCCCAGTTCCCATGCGGTCAACGCGGCGCCCTGGTTGCGCGGGCGGGTTTCATCCACCCACACATGCACATTAACGCCCGCATCATGCGCCATATAAACCGGCGCCAGCGCCGTTCCCCAATCCACGGTGGCCAGCCAGCCTGCGTTACAATGGGTCAGGATATTTACCGCCCGGCCGGGATATGTACGCGCCGCGCCCTCAATCAATTTCAATCCATACACGCCGATACTTTGACAAATCGCCACGTCATCATCACAAATTTTCGCTGCGGCGTCATAGGCGGCTTTAACCCGCATAGCAGGCGGAAGCGGCAGCAGCGCCGCGCACATTTCATCCAGCGCCCAGCGCAAATTCACAGCAGTGGGCCGTGCGGCCAGCAGTAAACCATAGGCCCTGTTTAATGCGCTATCGGACGCATCCTTGCGCATCGCAAAACACACGCCATAAGCAGCGGCAGCGCCGATCAGCGGCGCACCGCGCACCAGCATGCCTTTAATCGCATGCTCTACATCCGCCACGCTGGCAAGGCGGCTGGTGGCAAAAACGTGCGGCAGTTTTGTCTGATCAATAACGCCCGCGGACCAGCCGTCCGGTTGCAGCCAGATGGAGCGCCACGCTTTGCCGTCAATTTTCATTTAGTCAGTGGCCTGAATAAGTGGCAAGCGCCAGCACTTCCTTGCCCAGCGCCTCCAGCCGTTTGCGTCCGCCCAGATCCGGCAAATCCACCACAAAGCTGCACGCCACAACCGTCGCGCCCAAACGTTCGATCAATTTGATCGCGGCTTGCGCCGTGCCGCCGGTGGCGATCAGATCATCGACAATCAGCACCTTATCGCCCTTGCTTACCGCATCGGCGTGAATTTCCAGCCGATCCGTACCATATTCCAGTTCATAATCCTCTCCGATGGTTTTATAGGGCAGTTTTCCCGGCTTGCGCACCGGCACAAAACCGCAGGATAATTGATGCGCCACCGCTCCGCCCAGAATAAAGCCGCGCGCCTCGATGCCCGCCACCTTGTCGATGCGAACCCCGGCATGAAACTGCACCAGCCCATCCACCGCCTTGCGAAAGCCAACCGGATCGCCCAGAAGCGTGGTGATGTCACGAAACATGATGCCCGGCTTTGGGTAATCGGGAATGGCGCGAATATATTTTTCAATCACTTTGACACCCCCTTTAATACCCGCCCGGCGACGGCGTCAAGTTTCGCCAGTAATCCCGCATCGCGCTTTTCGGGCGCAGTGATCAGCGCCATATCGAGCACCCTATCACAGCCATGCGGACACTGCGCTGCGCGCTTTGCCGCGCCCGGTAAATGCGAAATCACACGCTTTACCAGTTCGCCCGCATGCGCCGCATTGCTGTGCAACACCGCAATCACCGAGGCGACATCCACATCATCATGGTGCGGATGCCAGCAGTCATAATCGGTGACCATGGCGACGGTGGCGAAACAGATTTCCGCCTCGCGGGCCAGTTTCGCCTCGGGCATATTAGTCATGCCGATCACATCACAGCCCCAGGCGCGGTACAGATTGGATTCAGCGAGCGATGAAAATTGCGGCCCCTCCATCGCCAGATACACGCCGCCGCGCGCATGGGGAATATTGCTTTCCATCGCGCACTGCTCAATCAGATCGCCAAGCCGGGCGCATACCGGTTTCGCCATCGACACATGCGCCACCATGCCCTCGCCAAAAAAACTTTTCTCCCGCGCAAAGGTGCGATCGATGAATTGATCGGCAATCACAAATGTGCCCGGCGGCAAATCCTCGCGAAACGATCCGCAGGCCGAGACCGAAATAATATCCGTGACGCCGCTGCGCTTTAACGCATCGATGTTGGCGCGATAGTTAATGCTGGAGGGCGAATGCACATGGCCGCGCCCATGCCGCGGCAGAAACACCACCTCTATCCCCTGGTGCTGGCCAAACAGCAGCGCATCCGAAGCCTGCCCCCAAGGGCTGTCAACGTGGCGCCATTCGGCTTTTTCCAGACCCTCAATGTCATACACGCCGCTGCCGCCAATTACGCCCAGTTTCATTTATTATTCCCGTCCCGCCCAGGTTGCGCCCTTGCACAATTGTTAGCCGCGTTTAGCATGCTATGGCAAGCTGCCCCTCCGGGGATTCGATAAAGCCAGCCGTAAAAGAAAGTCCCGCCGCCTATGCGCCTGTCATGGAATGAAATCAGAACCCGCGCCGCCGCTTTCGCACAGGAATGGGCGGGTGATGGCTATGAAAAGGGCCAGACGCAGCTTTTCTACCAGGAATTTTTCAATATATTCGGCATGCCGGTGCGCAGGGTCGCCAGTTTTGAGGAACCGGTAAAGAAACTGGGCGACAAACAGGGTTTTATTGACCTGTTCTGGAAAGGCGTGTTGCTGGTCGAGCAAAAAAGCGTGGGCCGCAATCGGATCAAGGCCAAGCAACAGGCGCTGGATTACTTTCCGGGGCTGAAAGACGCGGAACTGCCACGCTATGTTCTGGTCAGCGATTTTCAGACGTTCGATCTATACGATCTCGATGAGGGCGAGGAAATCACCATCGCCCTTGCCGATCTGCCGCGCCATGTGGAGAAATTCGGTTTCATCCTTGGCGTGCAGAAGCGCGCGTTCAAGGATCAGGATCCGGTCAATATCGAGGCCTCGGAACTGGTCGGCAAGCTGCACGATGCGCTGGAGGCGTCCGGCTACACGGGCCACGCTCTGGAACAGTTTCTGGTGCGCATCGTGTTTTGCCTGTTCGCCGACGACACCGGCATATTCGAGCCGCGCGATATTTTTCTCGACCTGCTGGAAAGCCGCACCCGCGAGGATGGCTCCGATCTCGGTGGATGGCTGACGCAACTGTTTCAGGTGCTGAACACGCCCGAAGACAGCAGGCAAAAAAACCTCGACTCAGACCTTGACCGTTTTCCCTACATCAATGGCGATCTGTTCCGCGACACTCTGGTGATACCATCGTTTGACACGGCGATGCGCCAGCGCCTGATCGACGCCTGCCTGTTCGACTGGTCGGCCATTTCGCCCGCCATTTTCGGCTCGCTGTTCCAGTCGGTGATGGACAAGCGGGAGCGCAGGGCGCAGGGCGCGCATTACACCACCGAGAAAAATATTCTCAAGGTGATCGGGCCGCTGTTTCTGGACGATCTGCGCACGGAGTTCGCCCAACTAAAATCAAACCGGAGTACCCGCCGCCTGCCCGAACTGCTGAGGTTTCAGCAAAAGCTGGGCAACCTGCTGTTTCTTGATCCTGCCTGCGGCTGCGGCAATTTTCTGATCATATCTTATCGCGAACTGCGGACGCTGGAGATCGAGGTGCTGCGCATAGTCTATCCGAAACAGATGGGGTTATCGGACATCCTGTCGCTGAT
>CAMTWQ010000076.1:0-6645 GCA_947085465.1 uncultured Alphaproteobacteria bacterium | reverse complement strand
CAAAGCCGCTTGACGCCACCCGGCGGATCACGTCGCACACCAGCGTATTCACATAGGGGAAAAATTGCCGCATTGCCGCGCCCCCGGCGAAGCTCTGAAAGGCGTGCACGCCCTGGGTGACGTTCAGAGTCTGGGTATAGTCCGCATCGCCGCCGGTCAGCGCCGCGGTGGCCGCAATCCGGTGCAGGGTTTCGTTGGCGACGGCAGCGATCAGCCCCTCGGCGATCTGCACATAGCCGACCAGCTCCCCCAGCATTTCCTGATAGCGCGGCATCTGGTGGCGCCCGCTGACGCGCGCCAGTTTACAGGCCAGCCCGGTCATGAAGCGCAGCTTTTCCGTGCCGCGAATTGTCGCCTGCAATCCCACATGCCCCGGAAACGCGACGATCAGCGCATTATAGGCGCGAATATCACCGGCGACGAAGACCCGCTCCCACGGGATCAGCACCTGGTCAAAAATCGCAATCGCGTCGCCCTCGTCAAAACGCCCCGACAACGGCCTATCGAACGCGCTGCGATGCTGGTCATAGGTTTCGCGCGCCACAAACCGAAGCCCTCCGGCCACCACCGGCACGGCGAACGCCACCGCATAGGCCTCCTCGCCCGCCTTGCGCGGCATGAACGGGCCAACCAGCAATTCGTCGCTGACCGGCGCCAGGGTCGAGAGCATCCGCGCGCCGCTGACCACAATGCCCGCACTGCTTTGCTTGATGATCTGCAACGCCTGTTGCGCGTCCACGCCTTTGCTGCGGTCAACCTGCGGGTCCACCAGGGTATGGGTCATGCACACGTCATTGTCGCGGCAATGCGCATAATAGGCCGCCGCGTTATCAGCGAATTTCCTGTCGCGCGCGCCCAGCACATGCGGCACCATCGCCATATCGGTCACCCAGGCGTTCATGAAATCCGGCAGCCGCCCCATCAGGCCGTAAGTGTACTGACAACGCAAGCGCTCGCCCTGCACCCGCGCCTCCATCAGCGGCCGGCTGGTGGCGGCAAGGAAGGAGTTGCTGACCGGCAAGCCGTCTTTGGGCGAGGTGAAGGTGAGCTTTTCGCGCAGTTCCGGCTGGTGATGCCGGTCATAATGGCGGGCCAGTTCGCCAATCACGCCGCGAAATCCATGATATTGCGTAACATCGCGGACCAGCTCGCCATTCACATGAATGCGCCGGCCGTCTTTCAGGCCAGCGATATATTGCGCGCCAGTGCGTGCGCCCATAGTCCGTATCTCCCTGCTGCATTTTTTTAACTGTAGCGCATGGAAAGAATGGGCGAAAGGGCTACGGCGCGGGCACGCCAAACAGCAATGGCCCGTGGTGCCGCTCGGCCAATCGCGTTACCGGCGGCGGCTGCGATGGCATCTCGCGGCGCGCAACATCCGCCGCCGCCTGGTGTTGATCCTCAATCGCCGCCGGCAGAAAAAGGATAGTGGGACCGTTATAAAAATCTCCCCAACCTGGGCAATCGATCCGGAAGCTGCCGGCATAAATCACGTTCGCGCCGGGAGGCGCCTCAATCCGGAAGACCGGATTGATTTTAAAGGACGGCTCCTTACTTAACCCACCTAATGCGGTGGTCATCGTTACAGATGGGCCCGCAAGCGCGACCACATAGAGATAGTAATAACCCGGGGGCTTGAGCAATGCGATCCATCCCTCGGCAAGCGCACGGCTGGACAGGTGATGAAAATCTTTCCTGGAATCGGCCCACTTGGGCAGGCCGCCGCTAAAGCCGTCGCCAAGCACCAGCTCCACTGTCCCAAGATCGGGGATTTGGCTCTCACGGGTAAGCAACCCGGGAAACCATAACGGAGACGGCGGCGCACGGCAGCGAAACTGCGCCAATATGATGGCATTGCCGCCCGGCTGCGCCATCGTCAACTGGTCCGGCGATACTGGTTGCAAACGGCCCGCACATCCGGCCAACAGTAACAGCAGCAGCACCACCGGCCAACTTCCCCTTTGGCTCATGCCGCAAAACAGTTCTGGCATAGAACGCTCCAGTCGTGGTTATGCTCCAGCATTAATTAGGGGTGGTTTTTTGCCCCTTCGACCAATTTCTGACCAGCTCCTCGAATGAGGCGTTCCCCGATTGAACATTCGCGGGTGCTTCAATCCGCTCGACGCGGCGCACCCGGTCATTTTCATCGAATTGAACCAGCAACATGTAATGCGTGGGAACTTCAAAGAACGCGGGATCGCCCGCCGGGCCGGCCACAAAAATGCCCCACGACACATGGTCCCACTTGTAAACGAAAATGCGTCCGTTCTCCCAGATGGATTCCGGCTGGCCGCCCTTCGCAATCACTTGCTGTTTGGTCATGACACCGGTCGCAGCGGGCTCGATGCTCACTACGCGGCCATTATGATGGTCCTGCGGGATTGGAATGGCGATGCACGACGCCAAGCCCGCCACGATCAATGGAACTAGCAAGTACCGATACGAACCCATGCTGTTCACCCGGCGTGGTTTTTATTAGCTTAGACCATTTTGTGTCCGGATTAAATCACAACTCCCGTTCCGTCATTGCGAACGAAGTGAAGCAATCCAGGGCCACAAACGCAGGCTTTTCCGCGTGACTCCTGGATTGCCTGCCTTCGCCGAAGCGAAGCTTCAGCTTCGCGCAGGCAGGCCGCGTCGCTTCGCTCCTCGCAAAGACGGGTAGGAGGATAGCTCAATGCCCCGATTAAAATGCGGTACGCTCCAGTGTCGCGCAAGGGAAGAGGAGGTAAAGCGATTACGGCTTATCAAAAATTATGTGCAGCTCTTTCAGGCCGCGCAGGACGATGCTCGGCTCGTGGCGCAGGGCGTCCTTGCCCGGCGCCAGGCGGATATTTTTCATCCGTGTCAGGATGGTTTTGAACGCCACGTTCATTTCCTTGCGCGCCAGCATGGCCCCCAGGCAGTGATGCGTGCCCAGGCCAAACGCCACATGACGGGCCGCGTTTTCACGCCGCACGTCGAATGTTTCCGCCGCCTCAAATTGCGCCTCGTCACGGTTGGCGCTGGCGAACATCACCATCACCGCTGAACCCTTGGGCATGAATGTTCCACCAAGCGTGGTGTCGCAGGTGGTGACGCGGAACAGGCCCTGAACCGGACCATCAAAACGCAGCACCTCCTCGGTCAGGTTTTCGACCAGTGACATATCGTCCAGCACCAGTTGCATCTGATCCGGGTGCTGAAGCAGCAGCAGCATCCCCTTTGACAACGAATTGGTGGTGGTTTCATTGCCCGCCGCCAGTAACTGATTGAGGATCGACAGCAGTTCCGCCGTGCTCATCGGCGCGCCATTTTCCATCCGCGCCCGCACCAGATCGGAAATGATGTCATCGGTCGGGCTGGCGCGCTTTTCCTCGATCACTTGTGCGAAATATTTTTGAAAATCCAGCATCAGCTTTGACGCGGCGATGCGGTCTTCCTTGCTCGACACACCGCTGATCTGCCGGGTCAGCGCATCCGACCATTGTTTGAAAACGCCGATGTCGCTGCGCGGCACGCCAAGCTGATCGGCAATGATGATCATTGGCAGCGGCACCGTGAATTGTGAAACGAATTCGCACTTGCCGTCTTCGATGAACTTGTCAATCAATTCATCGACAAGCTGCTGGATATAGCCTTCCAGATGATCGACGCGCGCCTGAGAAAACACCTTATTGATCGGGGTGCGGTAAAACTTGTGCTTAGGCGGATCGACGGTGATCAATGTAGGAACAGAGGGATAGCCGCCTTGATCCTCGAACCGGGTGCGCATCTCCGGCGGCGCCATTAAATCCATCACGTCGCTGGAAAACGTCGTTGTGTCCTTCAGCACTTTCTGCACGTCAGGATAGCAGGTGATGGTGAAAAATCCGGCAACCGGGTCTTTGAACACCGGCGCTTCCTGGCGCAGTTTTTTATAGGTGTGGTACGGGCACTCAATCACATCCAGATCAACCAGGGTGGTCTGATCCAGCGGCTTTTCGGCGGCCAGACGGCCCTTTTCATCGGCTGTGGGCGCGGAGACAGACATCGGCGTACCTCGCATTCACGGCATTCATGACATTTCCGCTTACCATATTGTCAGTAATGCGTCAGGTCAAGCGCTGCATTTTTGCGGGCTTTGCGGCATGCGGTTAAGACGCTACAGTCGCATTATGACTCAGCTGATTGGTATTTTTATATACTGTCATCGCAAAAACAGATGTCCCCGATGATCAATGTCCGTTGGATAACTTCCCGTTTGACGCAGCTTCCCCGGCGTTTGCAAATTGCGGCCGGGGCGGCTGTGCTGGTGATTGCCGCCGCGCTGGCGTACATGTTCAGCGGCCCGGCGCCGGGCGGCCCGGGCGGCCCGGGCGGTCCAGGTGGCCGGCCGCCGGCCGCCGTGCTGGTTGGACAGGCGCAAACCGGCCAGGTGGTGCATGAGATCATTGCGGTTGGCAGCTTGCGCTCGAATGAGTCCGTGGTGATCCAGCCGGAAATTACTGGCCGGGTTTCGGAAATTTCCTTTAACGAAGGCGAGGCCGTGGTCAAGGGCGCAACCCTGATCCGGCTGGATGACAGTGTTTTCCGCGCCGAATTGCAACAGGCCGAAGCCCAACTGGCGCTGAGCAAAGCTAATTTTGAGCGGGTCAGTGATCTGTTCAAGCGCGGCAACGCGGCGGCGCGCGCCCGCGACGAAGTGCTGGCGCAAATGCGGGTGGCCGAGGCCAATGCCGCGCTCGCCCGCGCGCTGCTAGCAAAAACCAATATCACCGCGCCGTTTGATGGCGTTCTGGGGCTGCGGCAATTAAGCCCCGGCGATTACGTCAAGCCAGGCGACAAGGTGGTCAATATCGAGAATATCGATCCGGTCAAGGTTGATTTCCGCATCCCCGAGGTGCATGCGGCGGTACTGAAAGTTGGCCAGGTAATTTCCGTAACGCTTGATCCGCTGCCCGGCAAAAGCTTTGCCGGGGTGGTTTACGCGATTGATCCGCTGATCGATCCCAATGGCCGCGCGGTGCTGCTGCGCGCGCGGGTGGAGAACCCGCAGGCTCAGCTGCGTCCCGGCATGTTCGCGCGGGTCAATCTGCAACTGGACCGGCGCGATGACGCAATCCTGTTGCCGGAAACGGCGGTATTTCCCATGGGGCTGAAACGCTTCGTCTACAAGGCGGTGGACGGCAAGGCGGTGCGCACCGGGGTTGAAACCGGAATGCGCCGCGATGGCATGGTCGAAATCGTCAGCGGCATTACGCTTGGCGACATGATCGTGCTGGAAGGGCATTTCAAGTTACAGGACGGCCGGCCGCTGACCCCGGTCAGCCCCGGTAAAACCTCTTAGGGAGTAACGCCGATGGGCGGCAATACACTATCGGAACTGTGCATTCGCAGGCCGGTGCTGGCCGTCGTCATGAGCCTGCTGCTGGTGTTGCTGGGGCTGATCTCGTTCGGCCGGCTTTCAGTGCGCGAATATCCCAATATCGATCCCCCTGTCGTGCTGGTCGCAACGCATTATACCGGCGCCAGCGCCGAGGTGATGGAAAGCCAGGTCTCGCGCGTGCTGGAAGAATCCCTGGCCGGTATCGAGGGCATCGACTTTATCCGCTCCGTCTCGCGCCAGGAGTTGAGCCAGATCGCCATCATTTTTGATCTGGCGCGCGACACCGAGGCGGGCGCCAATGATGTGCGCGACCGGGTGGGGCGCGCGCGTGACAAACTGCCGCGTGAGATCGAGGAGCCGCTGGTGCAGCGGCTGGAGGCGGATGCCGAGCCGATCATGTATATGGCGTTTTCCAGCGACCATCACACGCCGCTGGAATTAACCGATTTCGCCGACCGTTTCGCCAAGGACCGGCTGCAATCGTTGCCTGGCGTGGCCGAGGCGCGGCTGTTTGGCGCCCGGCGTTTTTCAATGCGCATCTGGCTTGATCCGGCGCGGCTCGCCGCCTACAGCCTGACCGTGCAGGATGTCGAGACCGCCCTGCGCGGACAGAATATCGAAGTGCCCGCCGGCCGCATCGAAAGCAACCAGGTCGAGTTCAGTGTTCTATCGCAAACCGACATGCAGCAGCCGGCGGAATTTGAACAGATTGTGCTGAAACAGGCGGAAGGCTATCCGGTGCGCTTGCGCGATGTCGGGCGCGTGGAGCTTGGCCCCGATGAAGAGCGCATCATTGTGCGCTATAATGGGCGCGAGGCGGTGGGGCTTGGCATCGTCAAGCAATCGACCGGCAATCCGCTGGAAATTTCAAGAGCCATCCGGGCGGAAATTCCCAAGATCGAGGCGCTGCTGCCAGAGGGCATGCGCCTGCAAATCGGGTTTGACGCCTCGATCTTTATCGAGCGCTCGATTGAGGCAGTGTACTGGACAATTCTGGAATCGGTTTTGCTGGTAGGCCTGGTGGTGCTGCTGTTTTTGCGCACCCCGCGTGCGACGTTCATTCCGCTGGTCACCATTCCGGCCTCGCTGATCGCCGCATTTGCGCTGATGGCGGCGGTGGGTTTCACCATCAACACGCTGACGCTGCTGGCCATGGTGCTGGCTGTCGGGCTGGTGGTCGATGACGCCATCGTCATGCTGGAAAATATTTTCCGCCATATCGAGGAGGGCGTGCCGCCATTGCAGGCGGCGATGCAGGGCAGCCGCGAAATCGGTTTCGCCGTCATCGCCATGACCAT
>CAMTWQ010000075.1:0-2699 GCA_947085465.1 uncultured Alphaproteobacteria bacterium | reverse complement strand
TCCATCCATGAGGCTTTGCCATGCGCCATCACGACTTTCATTTTCGGATAGCGGTCCATCACCGAAAAGCCGAGCAGGGTGGCGGCCACAAACATGTGGTTGTCGAGCCAGGGGGCGATGATCGGCGACATCGGATGCCCCAGATCGCCGCTCGGGCCGAACACCATGCCGGCCGCACCGCCGCCGCCGCCGGAATGCGGCCCGCCGCCCACTTCGCGGAAAAAGCTCTGATGCCCCAGACGCCGGTTCATCTTTTCGATAAACTGCCCGTGCGAAGTCCATTCCGGGTTCCACAGGCCGCTGGCCGGGTGCACGGCGGCGGTGATTTGCAGTTCTTCGAGGATCGCCCACAGCGGATCGTAATAGCGGTGGGTGAAATAGCGCTCCTCGATAAACATCGGGCGGATGAAGGCGCCCCGGAAGCAGGGAATTTTGCCGATGCGGCGCAATTCCGCAATGGCGAAATCCATGTTCTGCAGGGGAACCATCGCGGTGGCGAACAGCCGGTTGGGCGCAGCGGCGCAAAAATCGGCGATCCAGTCATTGTAGGCGCGCGCCAGCGCATAGGCGACATCGGGGTCTTCCACCAGGTGAAAGCCCTCGGCGAACCAGGTGGGATACAACAGGGTTTGATCCACGCCCATGGCGTCCATGTCGCGCAACCGCGCCGCCGGGTCCGACGCGCCCGCGGTTTTGGCGTGACGGATGTCGGGATCAAGCTCGCCGACTTGCTCCCAGGTCTGGCCTGGTTTCCAAATCGCGTGGCGGGGAATATTCGGGTTCATCGTATCGCGGAATATCTTGCCGTTCACCTTGAGATAGGAACCGGTTTCGCCGTCCTCGCGCCACAGGGCGAATTTGCCCAGCGCGCGATATTCGGGATCAAGATATTTTTCCCACACCGCATGCGGCTCAACTATGTGGGAATCGCTGTCGAAAACCGCGAAGGCTTTTTTCTGGCTCATGACCGCGCACCCACCGCCTTGCGACGGGGCAGCAGCGACGCCTCGGCGGTCATCGCGCGGGCGACTTCGGCTTCGGTTGGCCACCAGTCAGGGCGTTCAAGCTCGGTCACCCGCTCGGTGATAAAGCTGCGCGGCGCCTGGATATTGTACAGGCGGCGCGCATTGCCGCCCAAAAATTTGGCCTGACGCTCAGCCGACAGATTACAGCCGCGCATGGTTTCCAGCGCCCGCCACACATCATCGCCATCATGGTGATACACGTCCGACGACCATACCAGAATGTCCTCGTAAAATTCCGGCAGCCGCGAGGGCGGCGCTTCATCGCCTTCAAAGCCGGTCATGCAATGCTCAAAAAACGTCTCGCTGGGCAGTTGCTTCAGCGGCCGCATGGTGCGCTCATTGCGGTACAGCTTGTAATGCTTGTCGCATTCGTCGAGCACAAAACTCAGCCAGGTGGAGGACGCCTCAAACACCGCCGCATTCAGGCGCGGAAACCGTTCAAACAGGCCCGACATCAATGCGGATACCACCCACACCGCCGCCTCGGACTGAAAGTTCTGCACATTGGTCAGGAAGGAATGCGAAATCCGGGCCGACGAAATGGTGCGGTTGATCAATTCCGAAGGCGAATGCTGCTCCGTATAGCCGGACGGTTTCAGCGCGCCGAAGGCCGGGAACGGGTGCATCCCATACACCATGCCGGTTTCCTGCATGGCCGCCCACAGCCCGTCATATTTCGGTTGCAGCGGATAATTGCCCATCGCGTCGATGGGCCGCACCAGGCCGACCCGGCAGCCCTTTTGCGCCACCCGGTGCACTTCGCGGATCGCTGAATTGGGATCCTGCAGCGGCAGAATGGCGGCAAAAAACAACCGCTCCGGGTTTTCCTGGCAGAAATTATACGCCCATTCATTATAGGCCTTGCACATGGCGGCGGCGCCCAGGCCGTTTGCCAGCCACGGATAGGTATCCACATCGGAGGGAATCAGCATCACCTGGTCGATGCCCTGGAAATCCATATCCGCCAGCCGGGCCTTGGGCAGGAACGCGCCCTTGTGATCGATGTAGGCGGATTGTTCCTTGGTCAGAGCGGTTTTTGGATCAAGATTGCGCACATTGAAGGTGCGCTGAATGGAATGTTTCATGCCCGGCCCGGCAACCCCGATCAGGTTCATGGCGCCCGCCCGGCCCTGGCCCTCGTTCGACCGGATGCCGGCGCCCAAAACGCCGTTGACCGTCAACTGATTGGTTTCCTTGTCAAACCACATGGTGGTTTTCAGGGCGGCCATCTCGTCCTTGGTCAGATATTCCCCGGCCCGCTCCCAGATCAGGTTCGGTTCCGCGACATGCGCGTCGCAGTCAAAACTCGGAAAATCCTTGCGCATCGGCGGAAATTTTTGAACGGGCATGGTCTCGCTCCCTGGTTTTATGCTGTGTCAGGACAGAATAGCGGATTTCTCCAGCCGCGCCAGAGGAGATTTAAGGGCTGCTGACCTGTGCCGGCAAAGTATCAAGCTTTCGTTTCCATCCCGGCCGGTATTGATTTAAGCTGGGCGAACAGAAATTTCCGGGAGGCTGAGAATCCCGGCCGCAACTTTGGAGGGAAACGGCATGCATGATCTGGTTATCAAAGGCGGAACCGTTGTGGACGGGACCGGAGGCACGCGGTTTACCGGCGATATTGCGGTCAAGGGCGGCATGATTGTCGAGGTTGGCAAAGTCTCCGGCGGCGCG
>CAMTWQ010000074.1:0-8146 GCA_947085465.1 uncultured Alphaproteobacteria bacterium | reverse complement strand
CGGATTCAGCCCCCGATGCGGCGCCTGAACCGGCTTCCGCAACACCATCAGGCCCTCTGGCAAGCCCCCTGACCTTGGCCCCGAAGCGCCTGCCCCCGGTTAATTTCGCGTCCGCCATGCGGCCTGCGCCCAGCTTTGGCCGCCGTTGGCAATAGCATGGCCGCACTCAATCCAATTTAACAGGGGTCTGTCATGAGCACAGCCGAATTCGCATCCCTTCATGGCGGGCTGATCGCCCGCAAGGGCGAGGCGCTGCCCGCGCCCGCTATCAGCAATATTGGCAGCAACACTGGCGTCAGGTGCGATGATGTAGCACCACTTGATCCGGTGCCCCGCCAAAAACAGCCACCGGGCATGTGCGCCCCGGTTACATTGCCGGCTAAACCGAAACCGGGTGGCAAAGGCGCCCGCATCAAAGCTGTGACTTTGCGGATCGATGCGGCCCAGTATCACCGTGTGCATTTGGCGGCGGCCAAGCTTGATTTGTCAGGTCAGGACCTGCTGCGCGCGGCGGTTGAGTATTATCTGAACTATCTGAGCGATGAGGTGTTTCCGGATTGCGGCTGTGTCCGGGGCGCAGACGGCTGTGGCGCCGTGCGCACATAAGAACTTTGCAATCGCCGTTCTAGCTGTTACCAAGCTCCGTCTGCTATTTAATTACGGAGTCTGCTGGTGAGCCGTACCGTACGCAAGATGCCGGTCATCGCCGTCCTGCTAGGCTTGGGCGCGGCGGGGCTGCTTAATTCCGCCGCTGTGGCGCAATCGGCCGGTGACAGGGCAGGATCAATACGCATCATTGACGCATGGGCGCCGCCCAGCGCCGGTTCGCAACGCACCGGCGCCGTCTATTTCACCATGATCAATGAGGGCCCCTCGGAAGACCGGCTGGCCGGGGTCAGCACCGATGGCGCCGGATTAGCGGCGCTGCACACCAACATCATAAAAGACAATGTGGTGCGGATGCGGCCCATCGATGGCGTCACCCTTCCAGCAGGCAGCACCATCATATTGAAGCCCGGCGGCATGCATCTCATGCTGTATGACATGTCGGCGCCACTGGTCAGCGGCACCCGCCTGGGGTTGAATCTGCAATTCGCCCGCGCAGGAAAAATCAGCATCGATGCAGTGGTGCGCGACGCGCAACCGGGCGCAGCACAGCCGCATCCATCGCACGAAGAATAAGGCGTTCAGGGATAAGGCCGGACGGCTTATGTCAGCCCGTCAACTTCATCGGTGACGGAAAAATGCTGCTGCATCTCGCGCGCCGGCGCATCCGAGCCGGCGCAGCCAACGATTTTTGCAGGCACGCCGGCGGCGGTGCAATGGGCAGGCACATTGATCAGCACCACACTGCCCGCGCCGACGCGCGCGCATTCGCCAACTTCGATGTTGCCCAGCACCGTGGCGTTCGCCCCGATCAGGCTGCCCTTGCGGATTTTCGGATGCCGGTCGCCACCCTCTTTGCCGGTGCCGCCCAGGGTCACGCCTTGCAGCAGAGACACGCCATCCTCAACCACGGCCGTTTCGCCGATGATCACCCCGGTGCCGTGATCAATCAGGATGCCGCGCCCGATCCTTGCGCCCGGATTGATGTCGACAGCGAAGACCTCTGAAATACGGCTTTGCAGATACATGGCCAGCCCGCGCCGCCCGCGCCGCAACAGCCAGTTGGCGATACGATAGCCCTGCAGGGCGTGGAAGCCCTTGAAATACAGCAATGGCTCCAGATACGACTTGCAGGCTGGATCGCGTTCGTGCACCGCCACCAGGTCACTGCGCAGCGCCGCGCCGATCTCCGGATCATCGGCGAACGCCGCCTCGATCAATTGCTGCATGGCGAGGGCGGGAGTTTCCACCGTGCTCAGCCGCTGCGACAGATGATACGCCAGCGCATCCTCCAGCCGGCTCTGGTTCAGCACCGTCGCGTACAGCAGGCTGGCCAGAACCGGCTCCTTGCCGGCAAGGAGCGCCGCCGCTTCGCGGATTTCCGACCATACCGGATCATGGACTGCCAATTTGGCGGATGGTTGTGACATTTGCCTAGCTCCTCGGCGCAACAGCGCATGGTACTGTGCTGCACAATATAGACATCCAAGCGCCAATGCGCAAATTGCGCGGTTATCGCCAACATTTGCTTGCATCGGGGCCAGTGGCGGGGGAAGCTGGGCTTAATGATGAATATAACAATACGGAGAGCACGCTGCACATGGCCATCGATCTTCAAACTCTGCTGAGCAAAGCCGACCGCCGCACCCTGGCCGCTGTGGTCACGCATCTTTCCGGCGACGTGAATGCGGTGCCCGATCTGCGTGACCGGGCGCAGATTATCGAGGCGGCGATGCGGGTGCTGCCGCCCTATATCAGGGGCGAGAAAAAGGTCACGCCGCCCAGTGACAAAGTGCTGGCGGCGGCGATGAACCTTTGCGCGGGCGAACCGGTTGCGGCGGAATATGCGCCGCTGGCGCGCGAGCAGATGGGCCTTGGGCCGGAGGTGAAAATCAAGCCGCTGAACCCGCCCGCCGGATTTAATGTCGTGATTATTGGGGCGGGCGTTACCGGCGTGCTGGCCGGATTGATGCTTGACCAGCTTGGGCTGCCGGCCTTCACCATTATCGAAAAGAACCCGGAGCCGGGCGGCACCTGGTGGCTGAACGATTATCCCGGCTGCCGGGTGGATACGCCCAGCCTGCTGTACTCCTATTCCTTCGCCATGGATCGCGGCTGGCCGGAACATTTCAGCCATCAGCCCGATTTGCTGCAATATGTGAAGGACATTGCCAGTTCGCATAATCTGGGGGGCAAGCTGCGCTTCAACACCGCCGTTGAAACCATGACCTGGAACGAAAAAACCACGAAATGGGATATGGACTTGCTTCGTAGCGACGGCACAAAAGATCGCATCAGCGCCAGCTTTGTCATTGGCGCCACCGGCCTGTTGCGGATTCCGCAAATGCCGCCGCTCAACGGCATTGAGGATTTTAAAGGCCCCTGGTTCCATTCAACAAGCTGGGATCACACGGTTGATCTGAAGAATAAACGCATCGCCATTATCGGCACCGGCGCCAGCGCCAACCAGATTGTGCCACAAATCGCCAAAACGGCGGGCGAAGTGCTGATTTATCAGCGCACCCCGCATTGGATGATGTCACATCCGAAATATGGCAAGGCGCTGTCGGGCGATGAGCGGGCGCTGATCGAGGAAATTCCAACCTATCTTTCCTGGTACCGCTTCCTGCAATTCTGGCAGAACGGAGATTCGGTCCTGCCGGGCCTGCGCATTGATCCCGCCTGGCCAAACCTACGCCGTTCGGTCAACGCGCTGAACGAAAAAATGCGCGTCGAAATGATGGAATATATCAAGGCGAATATCGGCGACCGCCCGGACCTGATGGAAAAAGTGGTGCCGGATTACCCGCCGCACGGCAAGCGGCTGCTGCTCGATAATGGCTGGTATCAGGCGCTGAAGCGCGACAATGTGCGGCTGATTTCCACGCCGATTGAGAAAATCACTGCGGACGGCGTGCTGACCGCTGATGGGCTGGAAAAGCTTGACGTGATCGGCTACGCCACCGGCTTTGACACCGGCAAGATCATGTGGCCGATCCAGATCAATGGCCGCGACGGCGTCGATGTGCGCAAACAACTGGATGAAAAACTCGAAGCCTATAGGGGCACAGCACTCGCGCATTGCCCGAATTTGCTGATCACCTGGGGGCCAAACGCCATTCCCGGCCATGGCGGCAACGGCGTGTTTTTCGCCGAAACCCAGGTCGGCTATATCGTCGAAATCCTGCGCGCCCTATTCGACAACAAGTGGAAGCAGATGGAAATCCGCGAACAGGCGGTGCGCAGCTTTGTTGATAACATCAATGAAGAACTGAAACATTATGTGTGGGCCATGGACGGCATCAGCAACTGGCATCGCGGCAAACGCGAGCGGGTGACCTCGGTCACGCCCAAACGCCTGATCGACATCTGGAAGGAAAGCAAAGCGCCGGTGCTGAGCGATTATATAGGCGTGTGAGGGGGGGATTAAATATAATCTCCCCCGGCTACAGGAAGAAAATCGATGGATGAAAAGCTACGCGATGAAGTGCTCGCAACCTATGCGGCCTATCTGGAGGCTTTCCTTTCGAAGGATATGCAGACGCTTGACAGTCTGATGCAGTATCCGATCGCCTTTATTGGCAATGGCAAAACAAGATTGTTCGATGCGTTTCCCATCAATCCCGCCAAGATGATGGCGGCGAAGCAAATGCACACCACGATAGACGCCAACTACGAGGTGGTGTTCGCCACAGACAAAAAAGCCCACCTGATTCTGCATAACGCCAAGCGGGTGAAGATTGATGGGACACTGATCGAAACCGTCTCCGCCTTCTATGCGCTAACCCGGACAGAAACGGGATGGAAGTTCTTCGCCCTATCCGACATGACAGTTCCCGCAGAGGACGCGCCGACATAGACAGGAGTGCGACGCCCTGTCCGAACGCCTGGCCGGCATCTGGAAGGAAAGCTAGGCCCCGGTGCTGGCGGGTTATGACACTGGATAATGGAAGGCAGAGGGCTCAATGCCACACTTTCTTCCAAGCCTCGAATTCAGATGGACGCAAGCGATAACGGGCAAAGTTGCCCTCGTGCAGACTCATTAGTTCGGTCTCGGCAACCTCAATGAATTTTGCTATGTCCTCTGGAGCAATGTTTTCCGCCGCCTGCTGTCTGATAAATGCTACAGCCGACTTTTTATCCATTGGCCTGCGAACGATACCGGCGATGGTCGTGGCCAGTAACTCCCGGTAGCGTAAACGAAATGGATCGGGTTCGCCCAGGCTTTGCCTGATCGCCGAATAACGCGCGCTCGAACGTTCATATGCCCATACATACACGTCGCGCAACAGCTCAATCCGATTCAGTTCATAGATGCCGAGAATGCCTTCAAGGTAGGCGCGATCCGGCACATCCACAAAGGATAGAGGGCAGAGATTATGATGAATCAGCGGCAGATTGGCCGCCAGCCGGGACACCCGCTTGTTCACGTCTTCAAATGGTTGCAGATAGGTCAGATGAACCATCGCGAAGAATGATTGTTCAAACGGGTCGCGGATGGCGGCGGCCGTATCGAGAATTTGCAGGAAACACTCAGCGATAGGCTGAGGCGCCTCCAGGGGATGATAAACACTCTGGCTGATGCCAACTGGAATTTGCCGCAGACGTCCGCCCGCCAGGGGATCACTTAACAGGTTGTTTGAAAGCAGCGCATGCAGATTCAGTATAGTAGTGCGGTCGAATTTAATTTCCGCCGCCGGCTCGACCAGAAATTCTATCGCATCCTTGTGATTCAGGATCATCTGCGCTTCACGCGCATTCTTGCCTTCGGCGGCCTCGCCTAATTGTAAAAGCCGCTCGGTTTCCAGCAGCGAATAGGTGTTGCCTTCCAGGCGGCTGGAATTCCATGAGAGATCGATCAGCAGACGGTCCAATATTTTCCGGGCATAGGTGCCCGCTGGAAGTTGCTCGCCCGGAACCCGGCCCATTTGCAACAGCCGCTGCCGGGTTTCAAATGACAGGTAATAGGTGACGTTCGGACGATAGCCGTCCAGATATTCACGTCTATAGCTGACAGGTTGCCGCTCATGGATTGGCCGGCGAACCGCTTGCTTTATAATTTCTGCCTCGGCACTGATAGGAACATAGAGTTCGCCATGTGCGCGCGCCGTAGCTCCTGCTAACACGATAGCTGCGTGGCCAACGATGCGGGTATTATAACGCCTGCCGCTGCCGCGCCCATGAACAGCCAGGCGCCCCTGTTCGACCAATTTCACAAGGCGCCGTTGCAGGGTCCGCCGTGACAGCTTAATCACCAGCGCATTGGCTATCTCGTCCAATGCCGCTGGCTGTGCGGCGGCGCGGCCTACCGCCTCGCTCACGGCGTCCAGTTCATCTTCGGACACACTCTTGGGCATCAGAAACTCGTTATGGCGCAATTATCATTTCGCGCCACTTAAATCAGTGATTTGGCGCTATTTGCATTATGGCGCCAAATAAATTGATTTGCAAGAATACTTGCGCCAGATAAGCCGGCTACGCTGCCTTAAGCCCCATCGCGTTGGCGAATTTGGCGATCACCTCGATATGCGCCTTTGGCCCATGCAATCCGGCGTTCATGGTGTTGAGCGAGAGGTGTGTCGCCCCTTGGGCCTTCCACCATTCGGCCTCCCTGGCCCACTCCTGCGGGCCATTGCCGCTGGCCAGGCGGAATTGCGCGTCCCTTTCCGGCGATGGCACGGCCGCTGAAAAACCACGCCCCGCATGCACGAACGGCTCCATCCCGAACTGCTGGCCAAACCCGGTAAAGCCGCGGTTGGCCTCGCGCAGAAAATCTTTCATCTTCTCGATTTTCGCGGCCCCCCTGTCGCCCGCCATGAACATCGGATACCAGCCGTCCCCCATACGCGCCGCGCGTTGCAAGGCTATCCGCGCCTCGGCGCCAAACCAGACCGGAATGCGGTTTTTGACTGGGCGCGGATTAATGCCCGCGTCGGTAATCTGTTCATAGGCGCCGTTAAAGGTGATCACCTCATTGGCCCACAGTTCGCGCAGCAAAGTGACCTGTTCTTCTAGCCGCTTGCCCCGGTCGTGAAAATTCTTGTCCAGCGACTCATATTCCACGTCGTTCCAGCCATTGCCCACGCCCAGCCGGAACCGCCCATTGCTGAGCACGTCGATTTGCGCCGCCTGTTTGGCAACCAGCGCGGTTTGCCGTTGCGGCAGGATCAGCACGCCGGTCGCCATTTCGAGGCGTTTGGCGATGCCCGCGATAAAGCCGAACAGAATAAGCGGCTCATGAAACAGGTTGCGGTAATTGTACGGCTTATTCCAGTCCGGCCTGGTGGCAAGGCCCGCGCCGAGCACATGATCGGCGGCGAGTATATGAGTGAAGCCCAACCCCTCCACCGTTTCCACATACGCACGAATCCCGCCGGAATCGGCGCCGATTTCCAGAGTGGGGAAAAATAAACCAACGCGCATGTTCGCACCTCCGTCATTGCTTGCAGGACCAGAGCATTACAGGCTGACCATTGAACCGCCAGCCTGTAATGTAGCGGCTAACCTTACAGCGCGTCGGCCATCACGTTGGCGAATGATTTGATCGCCTCGATATGCGCCTTGGCACCGTGCCGGCCGCTGGTCATGGTGTTGAGCGAAATATGGGTTGCCTCATGGTTCTTCCACCATTCGGCTTCGGCGGCCCATTCCTGGGGGCCGCGGTCGCCGCCCTGCAACATTGGGTCCATGCCGAAATACGGGCCAAACCCGGTAATGCCGCGGTTGGTTTCGCGCACATATTCGCGCATGCGGTCGATGCGGGCCGCTCCCTTGTCGCCCATGCCAAACAGCGGGAACCAGCCATCGGCGATGCGCGCGATCCGGCGCAGCGCCACATCCTCGTTGCCGCCAAACCACAACGGAATATTCTTTCTGACCGGGCGCGGATTAATGCCCGCCTCGGGAATATTATCGAACTCACCCTTGAAGGTGACCAGATCTTTCGCCCACAGTTCGCGCAGCACCTTCGCCTGTTCTTCAACCCGGCGGCCGCGTTTGTGAAAATCCTCGCCCAGGCAGTCATATTCCACATCGTTCCAGCCAATGCCGACGCCGAGCCGCAACCGGCCGCCGCTCAGAATATCGGCCTCCGCCGCCTGCTTGGCGACCAGCGCCGTTTGCCGTTGCGGCAGGATCAGCACGCCGGTCGCCATTTCGATCTTTCTGGTCAGCGCCGCGATAAAGCCGAACAACACCATGGGCTCGTGAAACTGATGGGTGTGGGCGTATGGCCCGCGCCATTGCGGTCGCGTGCTCAGTCCCGCCCCCATCACATGGTCAAACACCAGAATATGCCGGAAGCCCAGCGCTTCCGAGGTCTGAATATAATCGCGGATGCCGCCCGGATCGGTGCCGATGGAAATGGTTGGAAAGATAACCCCTACACGCATAACTGCCTCCCTGCTGCTGTTTCTTGGTTAAGCCAGAGCCTTTCCCGGTCAGGTTGAACCAACCTGACCGGACAAGAAAGGCTCTAAGTGAATGTGTCAGACCATTTTTATCCTGATCGGATTGAATCAATCCGATCAGGAAATGGTCT
>CAMTWQ010000073.1:0-19792 GCA_947085465.1 uncultured Alphaproteobacteria bacterium | reverse complement strand
TAACACATTCAATTAGAGCCTTTCTTATCCGGTCAGGTTGCTTCAACCTGACCGGGAAAGGCTCTAACACATTAAAATCTAGAGCAATTTTCTTTATTAAGTTCGAGCCTCATGGCTCGAACTTAATGCAGATTGCTCTAGTGTAAAACCATTGCCTAGTATAGTATGCTCTAAAATCTAATGTTCGTTAGAAAAACGAAAGGGAGCAACACCCATGACCGCCGAAGCAAATCATGATTACGATCCCGCCTATAAGGCTGTGGCGCCGGATGATTTTCCCGCGATGCTGGACGTGGACCGTTATGGCGCCCGCACCAATGCGTTCGACAAGATCATCTCGGCAACCAATGATCATTTCTGGGATCCGATGGATTCCAGATATATTGATTTCAGTAGGCCGTTCGATCTGACCAAAGAATACCTCATGCCGCCGGAAACGATTATAGAATTCAAGGCGGGCGTCGCCGACAAGATTCCCGAAAAGGACCATATCCGGTTCGCCAACATGATCAATCATCATGTGCTGTCAGGCGTTCTGCATGGCGAGCAGGCGGCGTTGAACCTTTCCGCCAGCCTGTGCCACATTTTGCTTGATCCGGGCGCGCAGGAATATGCGGCCAACCAGGCCCGCGAAGAGGCTCGCCACGTCACCGGCTTCACCAATTACATTATGTCGCGTTTTGGCTATGTGTGGCCTTGCGGCGGCGTGCTGCGCGAACTGCTCAGCGAACTGGTGGCGACGCCAATCGTCTGGAAGAAACTTGTCGGCATGCAGATGGTGCTGGAAGGCATGGCGATGGGCACCTTCGCCAGCGTGTACCGCAACACCAACGATCCAGTGCTGCGCACCATGACGCAATTCGTCATGAGCGACGAGGCGTTCCATCATAAGTTTGGGAAGATCTGGGCCGACCGCACCATTCCGCATTTGCCCGAAGATGAGCGGAGCAAGATCGAGGATTGGGCTTGGGAAGTGTTCCAGCGCCTGCTGTCTAATCTGAACAGCCCGGAACTGAAGAAAGATATTTACGCCCAGTTCGGTCTCGACTGGCGTTACGTCAATGACGCCGTGAATGAGGCGTTGAGCAACGCCAAAAAGCGCAAGAGCCTGGGCAAGGCGACCAGCGTGTTCCGCACCTTCATCAAAACATTGCTGAGAGCCGGAATCATCACCGCTCGCACGGCGCCTAAATATGCCGCCTTCGTTGATATGGAGGAACTGCATACCGAGGGCGACAAGATGATTGGCGACGATATCGCCGATGAAGGCATCCGCCATCTGCGCGAGCTTAACAAGACCGGCGGCCTGTTTGTTTCACTAAACGCCGCCGAGTAAATCGCCGAAATTACCACTAGAGCAATCTGCAGTAAGTTCGAGCCATGCGGCTCGAACTTAATAAAGAAAATTGCTCTAGATTTTAATGTGTTAGAGCAGCTTTCCGCATTTAAGTGGGGGCACTTCGTTACTCCACTTAAATGCGGGCTGCTCTAATCAAGTTCTAACGAAACGGCCCACGGAAGCGATGTCCGTGGGCTGTTTCGTGATGCAGATCTCAAAGCCCGCAGGTTTAGGCCCTCAGGTTTGGGCTTGCCCCGTATGCATGGCTGCGCTTATGCTAATACCAGTTAATTAAACTACGCGCCGGGGGATACAGGGCCGCTACAAACGCCCGTACGGCTGATAATAACAAGAGGGCCAATCAGTGCTCCGATTTGATGTTTATTCATGGTCGCCCGACAGCGACCCGGTCTGTATATCGCCGGGTGATGGCGCCTATTACCAGTCCTCCATACATCCCAGCGGCGAATATGCCGTGTTTTGGGGCGGGGTTTCTGGCCCGCCCAGAATTTGGCGCGCCGATCTCGACGGCAATGATTGCGAACCGTTGACGCCCGCCGATTCTGGCGCAAGGCAACCTGTTATTTGTGCAATCAGCCAGCGAATTCTGTTCGTTTCAGGGCGCGGCGTAAAACAACCGCCGGAATTAGTGCAATACATTTTTCGTGAAGACACCACCGGCGCGCCGCGACGCGATAAATTACTGCATCTTTATTCGATGAAGCCCGATGGCTCCGACGTGCGGCAAATCACCGATGGCCCTGTGCAGGATCAACGTCCAGTGATAAGCCCGGATGGCAAGACCATCCTCTTCGCTTCCACGCGCGGCGGAAGCTATGGGCTATGGCTTTTATCTACGGAAGAAAATGCAACCCCGCGCAAACTAACAACCAGCGTGACGCTTTACCGTCCTGCCTGGTCGGTTGATGGAAAGCGCATCTATGGCTACACCATTGTCACGAATGACCAGCATCAAGCCGGTTGGGCAGACCCGCTAACCGGCCTCTGGACGCCGCTTGCGAATGACGATCGGGGCCATACCCACTATCTCTTCCCTTGTCCGGGTGGAAAAAACCTTCTTATCCACAGCAACCGGAATGGGCTTTGGGGAATTTTTGAGCTGCCGCTTGATGGCAAAACACCGCCGAATTCTATAAAGCCGCCGGGATTTGAGCATCTGCTATGCGCCCATCCAACCAGAGCAGCTAACCGGATAATGACATTTGATTCGTTCCCGGCGTCCTCATGGAGCAGCTATAAGCAAGGCAGCTACAAGCCTAATTAACGAGCCTGTCCCCCCATTTTCGTTCCCCATGGTCGAGCCACTGCGCCACGCATCAATGATCAGGTTAAGCCAAATAGCTTCTTGGCATTCTCCCCAAAAACCGCCTTTTGCCGCTGTTTTGAAAGCCCAGCGATGCTATGGCGGATTTGCGGCACAGCGGCGAGATCGGAATCGATGTGCGGATAATCCGATCCCCACAGGATGCGATCCTCGCCGACCAGTTCCAGCATGGCGCCGATAGTACGCTCCTCCGGCTCGGCGACGAACCACAGATTGCGCCGGAAATAATCGCTCGGCAGATCAAGTTTCAACGGCGCCTGCCACTTGAAGCGTTTGTATTTCTCATCCAGCCGGTCCATGGCGTAGGCGGCCCAGCCCGCGCCCGCCTCAACGCTCGCCACCTTGAGGCGTGGGAATTTATCGAACAGCCCATCCACCACCATGGCGGTTATGGCGGGCATTAGTTGCGACGTGCCGCCCAGCGCGAATGAAAAGGTCAGATTAAGCTGACCCTTGGAATACCAGTCGCCGGCAAAACCCGTAACAATACGCCGTGTACGGACGATAACGTGCGGCAGCAGCGGCACGCCAACCTCTTCAACAAACGCCCATAGCGGATCGAAATGCGGATCAGCAAAGCCCTTGCCGTCAACCCGTTCGGGCGGCAGGAACACGCCCTTGAAGCCCTGTTGCAGGCGGTGCTTCAGTTCCTTGATGGCGTTTGGGATATCACGCAGATTAAGGTGCGCCGCGATGATGATGCGGTTGCGGTCGGCCGCCTGAAAGTCATACACCCAGTCGTTATAGGCGCGACAATAGGCGTTGGCGAGCGGCGCGTCATCCTTGTCCCACAAGATGCCAACGGTAGGCAGCACCAGGCCCGCACTCAGCCCCCATTCATTATAGAGCTTTATCCGCTCCGGCCCGGACATGCTGGCGGGCGGCGCGCCGTCCATATAGCCAAGCTTGCCGTGCGGATCGAGCAATTGCGAGGTGTCCATGTCCACCCCGCCAATCGCCGCCAGCCGGTTGGGCATGACCAGTTCATTATCCACCCATAACTGGTCGACGCCCTTCGCATCGGGGGTAATGCGGATACCTCTGTCCCGGTACGCGGATTCCAGATAATTATCCCACAAATCCGGCGGCTCCAGCACATGGCTGTCAGCGTCAAACAGATATTCGTCCTGCATCTGGGCTACGGCCATGATATCCTCCGGTTTAGGATTTAGCTTCTCACACTGCGTGGTTTGCGCATTACACAGTGTAAAACAGACAGTGTAAAACAGGGCGCAATGTATATTAGGCTATTGAGTGACAGGCATTTTGGAGGAAACCATGGGCAAGATCAATCGCAACGGCGTGCTGGCGGGAAAAGTGGCGCTAGTGACCGGCGCCTCGCGCGGCATCGGCGAGGCGATAGCGTTGCGCTACGCCATGGAGGGGGCCAGGGTGGTGGTCACCGCCCGCACCCTGGACGAGGGCGATCATCAATTTCCCGGCAGCATCAATTCACTTGTCGCGCGAATCAAGGCGGCGGGCGGTGAGGCGATCGGGGTGAAAAACGATCTTTCTGTGGCGGCTGAACGGGTAAAACTGATCCGCACGGTCGAGGACGCGCTCGGGCCGGTAGACATATTATGCAACAACGCCGCTGTGACGTTTTTCATTCCCATCGAAACTTTCCCCGAGGCGCGGCTCAGGTTGATGTTCGAGGTGCAGGTGCATACGCCGCTGCATTTATCGCAATTGGTGATACCCGGCATGAAGGCCAAGGGCGGCGGCTGGATACTCAACATCTCATCCCATGCGGCGATCCATCCAAAGCTCAGCGTCAGCTTGCCGGGCAGCGTTGTGTACGGCATGTGCAAGGCGGCGCTGGAGCGTTTTTCTACCGGGCTAGCGGCGGAATTGCACCGCGACAAGATCGCTGTCAATGTTATCTCGCCGGGGCTGGTCGCCACGCCCGGCGCCGTGCATCATAATCTGGTCAATGATAAAAACCGCAATACGGTAACGCCCGTAGAGAATATGGCGGAGGCGTGCCTGCGGCTTTCACATGGCGATCCATCGGTTTTGTCGGGGCGCGTCACCTATGTGCCTGAGATGATGCAGGAGTTCAATCTGAGCGCCGTTGAACTGATCGCCTGATTCGGCGCATGAACCACAAGGGAGGATAGGATGATCGGCTACATCACGTTAGGAACGAATGATATTGCGCGCGCGGCGAAATTCTATGACGCGCTACTGGCTGAACTTGGCGCCAAGCGCACCATGGATATGGGGCAGTTCATCGCCTGGGGCGCCGGCCCTGAACAACCCATGCTTTCCGTAACCACGCCGTTTGATGGTAAAACCGCAACCGTGGGCAATGGCGTGATGGTGGCGCTGGCGGTGGATAGCCGCGCGAAAGTCGATGCGGTTTACAAAAAAGCCCTTGTGCTGGGCGCGAAAGACGAAGGCCCGGCCGGGCCGCGCGGCGAGGGCTTTTACGCCGGATATTTCCGTGATCTGGATGGAAACAAGCTGAACGTTTTCTTTATGGGCTAGAGCGTTTTTAGGAAAACCCGGACCGGGTTTTCCGGTCAAAAAACGCGGTCGGATAAAAAACTAGAGCATTTTCAGCAGATTTCAAAACGCTCTGGCTTTTTTTCAACCGCATTTTCGGGCGCCTTTACGGAGTCAAGTGACTCCGTAAAGGCTGAAAATGCTCTAGGATGTAGTGACATTTTAGAGCATGCCGGGTTTAGCTTGCGTCATATCCTTCTCATGCCTCTGATCCCTTTCTTCAGCCTTGTATTTCTTACTTGCAGTCTTGTGACAAGCCGGTAAGCGTGAGATACAAAGCTGAGGGAGGGGATCAACGGCAGGCAAGAAAGTCACGCGACCTCGACTTGATCACACATAGCTTTAATATGCACAGGAACGGCGATGCAGATATTTTCGGTGTTCGAACCATCGGGCGTCAGCGCGGACGATAGCGCAAAGCTGTCGGATCCCGGCCGCGGGGTGATTTTTGTCAAGGAGGGCTTTTGTTGGCCCGCCCTGTTGTTTCCTCTGGTCTGGGCGCTGTATCACCGCATGTGGCGGATTAGCGGCCTGTATTTGCTGCTCTCTATTGGCATTGGCGCGATGAGCGGGCTATTGGGCGCGCAACATCCCGCAGCGATGGCTCTGGCATTAAGCTTTGCGCTGATCGTCGCTTTTGAGGCGAACCGGATCCGCTGCCTGGAGCTTGAGCGGCGTGGATATCAGCAGGTGGCGAGCGTGGCGGCGGATGATTTGGCGAAGGCCGAACAGCGCTATTTCGGCGAACGCTTACAGGCTCACCCGGTTGCGCCAACGCCCGCGCCGCAAGCAATATTGCGCGCGCCCAACACCGGCTGGGGCTTTTTAACGCCGGATGCACGGTGATGAACAGCGCCGTCATCGTCAATTACGGTTCAGGAAATCTGCACTCGGCGGCAAAGGCGTTTGAGCGGGCAGCCCTGGCGCAAGATTATGGCCAGGTATGCGTGACAGATGACCCGCAAACCGTGGCCAAGGCCGATCATATTGTCTTGCCGGGCGTTGGCGCGTTTGCCGATTGCGCGCGCGGTCTGGCTTTGGTCGATGGCATGCGCGAGGCGCTACAGGACGCGGTGATTGACAAGGGCCGGCCGTTTTTAGGCATTTGCGTTGGCATGCAACTGATGGCCGATGCCGGCTTCGAGCATGGCCGCCAGCCGGGGCTTGGCTGGATCGGCGGCGAGGTTGCGGAAATCGTACGCCTGGATGCAACCATCAAGATACCGCATATGGGCTGGAACGAACTGATCATGGATGCTGGGTCCGGACATCCGGTTCTGACAGGACTTGATGCGGATGGGCACGCTTATTTTGTGCATTCCTATCATTTTATCACCCGCGATCCGGCGCATGTTTTAGCGCGTGTGGATCATGGCGGGCCGGTGACAGCGGCGGTTGGGCGGGACAATCTGTTTGGCGCGCAGTTTCACCCGGAAAAAAGCCAGGCGTTGGGATTAAAGCTGATCGCCAATTTTCTGGCCTGGCGGCCATGACAGAGTGCAGTGTGCAGAGGACAGAAGAGAATGACAGAGGACAGCGCCCGCGATGCCTTAAAATCAGCGCGCATTGAGGAACTCGGAGCCTTTACTGGCAATGATCTGCCTGATCTATGCGACATCACCGCCGATGCGATTATCGATGGGGATGGATTTTTGTGGGTAGACGTTCCACGCGCCAAGGTGCTGGAAAATTACTGGCATGGGGTGCTGCTGGTGCCGGAACGCTCGTTGTTCGTGGCGCGCCTCGATGGGCGGATTGTGGGATCGGCGCAATTGTTTCACCCCTCGGTGAACAACGAGTCTGGCGCGTTCGGCGCGCAGATCACCACGTTTTTCATCACCCGCCGGGCGCGCGGGCGCGGGCTGGCGCGCGCCATGATGGGCCGCTTGATTGACGCGGCAAAAGCGCGCAGCTACACCACCCTTGATCTCGATGTGCGCGGCGACCGCGCAGCGGCGATAGCATTCTTTGAGGGGCATGGCTTCACGTGCTGGGGTGAGCGGCCCCGCTATGCGCGGGTGCGTGGAAAATATTTCGCCGGACGCTATTACACCAAATTTCTGGACACGGCATGATCCTGTTTCCCGCAATTGATCTGAAGGGCGGCGAATGCGTGCGCTTACTGCGTGGCGATATGAACAGCGCCACCGCGTTCAACTGCGATCCCGCAGCGCAGGCGCGCGCCTTTGAGACACAGGGCTTTACCTGGCTGCATGTGGTGGATCTGGACGGGGCGTTTGCCGGCCACTCGGTGAATGGCGCATCGGTGTCGGCGATATTGGCGGCGGTAAACATGCGGGTGCAACTGGGTGGCGGGATCCGCGATCTGGCGGCGGTGGATGGCTGGCTGGCGCGTGGCGTGAGCCGGGTAATTCTGGGCACCGTGGCGGTGCGCGATCCGGAGCTGGTGCGCCGCGCCTGCAGCAAACATCCAGGCCGCATCGTGGTCGGCATTGACGCGCGCGCCGGCAGGGTTGCGGTCGAGGGCTGGGCGCAGGCGACCGAGCTGGCGGCGCTGGAACTGGCAAAGCGGTTTGAAGATGCGGGCGTGGCGGCGATCATTTATACCGACATCGAGCGCGATGGCGCGATGGCGGGCGTCAATCTTGCGGCGACCGTTCAGCTTGCCAACAGCATTTCGATTCCGGTGATCGCCAGCGGCGGGGTTTCCAGCCTGGCCGATCTTGAGGCGCTAAAGGCCGCCAACTGTCCCGGCATCGAAGGCGTTATTTCCGGTCGGGCGCTGTATGACGGGCGGCTTGATCCCGCCGCCGCGCTGCGGGCGCTGGCATGTTAAAGGCGCGCGTCATCCCCTGTCTGGATGTCGACAAGGGCCGCGTCGTCAAGGGCGTGTCATTTGTCAATCTGGTGGATGCAGGCGATCCGGTTGAACAGGCGCGCCGCTATGACGCCGAGGGCGCCGATGAATTATGCTTTCTCGATATAACCGCCTCCAGCGAGGACCGCGACACGCTGTATGACGTGGTGGCGCGCACCGCCGGGCAATGTTTTATGCCGGTGACGGTGGGCGGCGGCGTGCGCAAGCTGGACGATGTGCGCAATCTGTTGTTGGCGGGCGCGGACAAGGTGGCGATCAATACCGCCGCCGTGGCGCGCCCAGAGCTGGTGCGCGAGGCGGCGCAAAAATTCGGCAGCCAATGTATTGTGGTGTCGATCGACGCCAAACAGGCGGGGCCGGGCAAGTGGGAAATCTGGACGCATGGCGGGCGCACGCCAACCGGAATTGACGCGCTGGCCTATGCGCAACAGGTGGTGGCGCTGGGGGCTGGCGAAATTCTGCTAACCTCGATGGACCGCGACGGACAGCGTTCGGGATTTGATCTGGCGCTGACGCGCGCCATTGCCGACGCGGTGCCGGTGCCGGTGATCGCCAGCGGCGGCGTTGGCAATCTGGACGATCTGACAGCGGGTATCGTGGCGGGCCATGCCAGCGCGGTGCTGGCGGCGTCGATTTTTCACTTTGGCGAATTTACCATTCAGCAGGCCAAACAGCATCTGGCGGCGGCCGGCGTGCCGGTGCGGCTATAGCAAAGGAAGCGCACATGAGCGGTAATACACAGGCGCTAGCGATTCTGATCCGTCTGGGCGAGACGATCGCCGCGCGGGCCGGATCGGACGCGGCCACCTCCTATACGGCAAAATTACTGGCTGGCGCGCCGCATTTGCCCGGCAAGAAGCTGGCGGAAGAGGCGTTGGAGGCGGCGCTGGCGGCGGTCTCCGGTGACAAAGCGGCGGTGATAACGGAGGCCGCCGATGTATTGTTTCATCTGCTGGTGCTGCTACAGGCGTCAGGGGTGAGCTTGGCCGAAGTGTGCACCGAGCTGTCCCGGCGCGAAGGCGTTTCGGGAATTGTCGAGAAAAACAGCCGCAAGGACAATCAGGGTTAATCCCCGTCTAGACCATTTCCTGATCGGATTGAATCAATCCGATCAGGATAAAAATGGTCTAATACATTCACTTAGAGCCTTTCTTGTCCGGTCAGGTTGGCCAACCTGACCGGGAAAGGCTCTAGCCGGTCAAGTATCGCCAGCGCCTGACGCACATCGCCCGTTGCCGCAAGGGTGCGGAAGTGGTTTTCGGTATCCCACGCCGCCAGCGCCTGGGCGCTTAGCGTCTCGACAAGCTTGTTCATGCTTATGCCACGGCTGCGGGCCAATGCCTTGAGCCGCTCGGCGGTGTCATCGGGCAACCGGATAGTCAAGGTGCTCATCGCCATTCCTCCATACATTGCGCGGGCGTCAGTATTCGCAGATTCCCAAGCAGCAATTCTCCGCGCCGCAGATCCCGCACATTGTGGGTCACAATCGCCGCCGCGCCGCCCGCCAGCGCCAGTTCAATCAGGTGGTTGTCCGCCTCATCCGGCAGGTTGGGGCGCCAGCCAAAATACACCGTAACCCATCGCGCCTGTTGCGCCAGCGCCGCCAGGATTTGCAACCGCTCGACCGGAGTTGTCGCGTCACTCCATACCGGGCGTCCCAGCAAATCCTGATATTTAAGCCACAAGGCATTCCCGAACAGGGGTTGAAGGCGCCCCGTCAATGACTGGCGCAACACAGCCCGAGATGTCCCGCCTTCGGAACGAAGGCCCGCAACAAATACGTTGGTGTCAATCACAATGGGGATCACAGTGACAGCATATACGCTATCACTATTGTTTGCAAGGGGTGAGACAGGGGTGAGACTGTGAGGTAGTGCGCAGTGCTCTGGCGCGCCGGTGCAGTTAAGGTAAATCCCCATTAAGCCTGTCCGTTCACTGGCCAGTAATCGCCAGCATGGATAATGCGCCCCTCCTGCTCCGCCGTTGCATGGCGGGGCAAACAAATGGGTATGCCAATGGCCGAGCCAGCCGCCGACGAATTTCACGCCAACGCCCGCGCCGCAATCAACGCGCTGGTGGCGCAAACCGCGCCTGTGGACGGCCGTGCGACAATCGGCATTGTTAACGCCATCGGCGCCGCCACGGTTCACGCGCTGCTGGGCGCGCCCGGTTCCTCGCATGGCGCAAGCGTCCCGATTGGCGGGCTGGTGGTGATCCCGGTTAGCGGCGGCACCCTGTATGGCATCGTCAACGCACAGGGTGGCGGCAGCGCCGCCACGCGCCAGGCCGAAATCCAGTTGCTTGGCGAAGTGCCGCACGGCGAGGGCCAGCGGTTTCGCCGGGGCATCAGCAGCTATCCCGATTTTGACGCGCCGGTGCTCCGGGCCAGCGCCGAAGACATGACATTGATGTATGCGCCGCCCATGGCGGCGACGGTACGGCTGGGCTGTATCAACCAGTCGGCCGATGTCGGCGCCTATGCGCTAACCGATGATCTGCTGGCCAAGCATTTTGCTGTTTTGGGCACCACCGGCAGCGGCAAAAGCTGCGCGGTTTCATTAATCCTGCATTCTATTCTGGATCAAAATCCAAACGGACACATAGTGCTGATTGATCCGCATAATGAATATGAAAGCGCGTTTGGCGAACGCGCCGAGGTGGTGCATGTGGGCAATCTGCAACTGCCCTATTGGCTACTGAATTTCGAAGAGCTGGTCGAGGTGATTATTGGCAATAATCTGGATCGCGCCTATCCTGAAATTGAAATTCTCAAGCACAGCGTGATCGAAGCTAAAAAGAGCTTTGTCCGCGAGGGCGAGCGCAGCGATCACATTACCGTTGACACGCCGGTGCCTTACCGGCTGGGCGATATGATCAAGGTGATCGATGATGCGCTGGGCAAGCTGGAGCGCACCGAGGAAACGGTGTCGTATTTGCGGCTGAAATCAAAGATTGAAAGCATGCGCATCGACCGGCGCTATTCGTTCATGTTCTCGCGGCTGTATGTCGAGGATTCGATGTCGCGCATTCTGTCACGCTTGCTGCGCATACCGGTGGCGGGCAAGCCGTTGACGATTGTCGATATTTCCGGCGTGCCGTCGGAAGTGGTGGATGTGGTGGTGTCGGTGCTGGCGCGGCTGATTTTCGATTTTGGCGTCTGGAGCGGCGAGGGCCGCAACCACAAGGCGCCGGTGCTGCTGGTATGCGAAGAAGCGCACCGCTATGTGCCGCGCGACGATGCGCTGCATTTCGGGCCAAGTAAAAAAGCCATCTCGCGCATCGCCAAGGAGGGCCGCAAATATGGCGTTGGCCTGTGCCTGGTGTCGCAACGCCCGGCGGAAATTTCAACGCTGGCGCTGTCACAATGCAACACCATGATTGCGCTGCGAATGAGCAATGTGCGCGATCAGGAGTTTGTCGCCAACGCCCTGCCCGAAAGCGCCAGCGGCCTGTTGAGCGCGCTGCCGTCGCTGGGCCAGCAGGAAGCGATTATCGTCGGTGATGGGGTTAGCATCGCGATGCGGATGCGCTTTGACGACCTGCCGGTTGAAAAACGACCGGCCTCCGACACCGCCGCATTTTCAAAAGCCTGGCAACAGGACACGACAGGCGCAGAATTTGTCGATCTGGTCGTCGAAATGTGGCGTCAGCAAAAACGCTAAATTTGCTGAAATACCGCCGGACGCTTTTCCGCCATGGCTTTTGTGGCCTCGCGATGGTCCTGGGAGTTCCAGCACAGGGCGATGCGGCGCTTGATCGCTTCTGAATCCACCGCCCCACGCGCCATTTCATTCAATGAGCGTTTCATATTCTGCACCGATAGTGGCGCTAGCGCCGCTAGATCGTGCGCCAGTTGCGCGGTGCGCGCCGCCAACTCCTCACGCGGCACGAGATAATCGACAAACCCCATTTGCACGAGGGCGTTTGCATCAAATGTTTCGACGGCCAGCAGAATACGCTTGGCGGCGCCAAGCCCAACGCGGCTGATAAAGCGGCCAAGCCCCTTTTCCGGATAGTGAATGCCAAGCTTTGCCGGCGGCACAAACATCCGCATGCCCGGCGTTCCGATGCGAAAATCGCAACACAGGCTGAGTTCCGCGCCGCCTCCATAAACAGAACCATTAAACGCGCAAATTGTTGGCAGGCGTAAATTCTCCAGCGTATCGGTTAGCGCCTCAAACGGGTTGCCCTTGAAAACGCGTCCCGCAAGCTCATCGAGAAAAGCGCCCGAACAAAAGCTTTTTTCGCCAGTTCCCGTAAGCACCACGACGCGAAGCGCCGGATCGTTCTCAATATCCCGCAGCGCCTGTGTAAGCGTCACCATGTTGCTCTGCGAAAGGGAATTGTGCCGTTCCGGTTCATTGAGGGTCAGCGTGGCGCAATCGCCATTGATCTCGGCAAACAACCCGCCCAGGTCTTTTTTGTTTGGATTTTCAGGCATTTAATGTTCCATCTTGCTGTGAGTAAAGGCGGCAGTACAGCCAGACGCCCAGCATAAGGCTTAATTAGATGATACGCCAAGGCAGCAATGACATAACAGCGCTTTTACAGCGGAGGGCGCCAGACTTTGCCCAAAGGCTGGCGCAGCTTGACGCACATCGCCAGGCCTATGCGCGCATCGCCGCTGGCGAAACACCCCACATTCCGCCGGCGCCGCGCTGGGGGCAGGACTGGTTTGCGCGGCTTGACGCGGCCATGGCCTACGCCATGGCGGCCAGGATGCGGCCCGCGCGCATCATCGAGGTTGGCTGCGGCCATTCCACCCGCTTCATGGCGCAGGCCATCCTGGATAATCATCTGTCCACGGAATTTACTGCCATTGACCCCCGGCCGCGCGCCAGCATTTCCGGATTGCCCGTTGCCGCGCAAATGCTCACGCTTCAGCAAAGCGGCCACGGCATGTTCGGGAATTTGCGCGCCGGGGACATTGCATTTTTTGATTCAAGCCACGTAATCGCACCGGGCAGCGATACGGAATTGATCCTGGACAAGATTTTGCCATTGCTGGCGCCAGGGGTGATTGTGCATTTCCATGATATATTTCTGCCTGATGATTATCCGGCCGGATGGCGTGCGCGCCGGTATAATGAGCAGCCTAAAGTGGAAGAGCTGATACGGGGCGGAGGCTATGAAATACTATTCGCCAGTCATTTTGTGGTGACGCGCATGCGGGCGGAACTCGCCGCAAGCATCGCCGCATCGCTACCGCTGCGCGCTGGTGCGCATGAATCAAGCCTTTGGCTGCTCAAACGCTAGCTGTATGGGTCGGCGGCGTCGCGCAAGCCATCGCCAAAGAAATTAAACGCCAGCACGACCAGAATCACCGGCAGCATCGGCAGCATGACCCAGGGATAAAACTCAATCGCCGCCAGATTTTGCGCCTCGTTCAGCAATACGCCCCAACTGGTGATAGGCGGCCGCAACCCAAGCCCCAAAAACGACAACGCGGTTTCGCCCAGGATCATCGAGGGGATCGACAACGTAGCGCTGGCGATTAGATGGCTCATAAAACTGGGCAACAGATGGCGGCCAATAATTCGCGACGGGCTGGCGCCCATGACCAGGGCGGCAGTGGCGAAGTCCTCCTCGCGCAACGACATCAGTTTTGAACGCACCGCCCGCGCCAGTCCCGGCCAATCAAGCAAACCAAGAATAACCGTTATGCCGCCATAGACGAGAATGGGGCTCCAATTCACCGGCAGGGCGGCGGACAAGGCCATCCATAGCGGCAGTTCGGGCAGGGATCGGATGATCTCAATAACGCGGCTGGTCAAATTATCAACCCAGCCGCCAAAATAGCCCGCCGCCCCACCGATCAGCAGCGCCAGGGTGAAACTGATCGAAATACCGATCAGGCCAACCGTAAGCGAAATACGGGTTCCGTAAACAAGGCGCGAAAACAGATCGCGGCCCAGCCGGTCTGTGCCAAAAAAATGCAGCGTGCCGCCTTCTGCTGGACAAACAAGATGAAAATCCGCCGCCCAGACGCCCCAGAAACGGTATGGCGCGCCTGAACAGAAAAACCGCAACTTTTGCACCTGGGTATAATCAATTGCGTATTCCCACTTGAACAGGGCAAGGTTGGCGCTGGCGTGGATCCCATAAACAAACGGGCCAGTAAATTCGCCCTTGTGAAACAGATGCACGGCTTGCGGCGGCGCATAAAGATAATCGGCGTTGCGATCCTCCAGCCCATATGGCGCGATGGCTTCGCTAAACGGAATCGAGGCGTACGCCAGCAGCAGAAAAACGCCGCTGATCAGCGCCAGGCGATGGCGCTTTAGTTTCCACCACATCATCCGCCATTGCGACGCAAGATAGATCTTCTCCTGAGCGGCTGTGAGCGGCGGCAGCGCGGATGGATCAAACGGCGCCGTGCTGATAAAATGCGCCAGCGGCGCAGCCGTATCGTTCTCTAAACGGCTTTGCGAATCGCTCATTCCGCTGCCCTGCCGCCCAGCCGGATACGCGGATCAAGCACCGCCAGCAGCAGATCCGACACCAGCACGCCAATCACTGTAAGCATGGCGACGAACATCAGGATGAATCCGGACAGGTAATAATCCTGCGCGCGCAGCGCCTGCAATAATACCGGCCCCACTGTAGGCAAATTCAGCACAATCGATACGATGACGGATCCCGACACCATCTGCGGCAGCATATCGCCAATATCGGAAATGAAGGGATTAAGCGCCATGCGCAGCGGATATTTGATCAGGGCGCGCAATGGCGCCATTCCCTTGGCGCGCGCCGTTGTCACATAGTTCTTTTGCAGCTCGTCCAGCAGGTTGGCGCGCAGGCGGCGGATCATCGCCGCCGTGCCGCTGACGCCGATCACAAACACCGGGATAATCAGATGCGCCAGCACCGATTTAAGTTTGGCAAGCGACCAGGGCGCATCGGCAAATTCCGGCGCCATCAACCCGCCGACCGAAAGCCCAAACCACAAATTGCCGTAATACAGTAAAATCAGGCCCAGCAGAAAATTCGGAATCGCAAGCCCCAGATACCCAAGCAGCGTAAAACCATAATCAGCTACACTGTATTGCCGGGTTGCGGAAAGCACGCCTATTGGAAACGACACCAGATATACGAATAAAACCGTGCCCGCGTTCAGCACGATGGTGAGCAACAGGCTGTCCCCCACCACTTCGCCCACAGGACGGTCATATTGAAATGACCAGCCCCAATTGCCTTGCAGCAATCCGGAAAAGCCATTTGAGCCAGGCCATGCGCCAAGCCACACCGCATATTGTTCGATCAACGGCTTATCAAACCCGAACTGGCTGCGTAAATATTCTACTTTCGCAAGGCTTGCTTCCTCGCCCTGGCTGCGCAATTCAAGGATCTGATTGGAAAGATAATCACCGGGCGGCAATTGGATGATGATAAATATCAGCGCGCTGATTGCAATCAGCGTCGGGATCATGATCGATAGCCGGTAGGCGATAAAGCGCCACATCGCCTAATCCCCTCCCTTGCTGGCGGCTTGCACGGGGGCTGCGCTTGCATCATCGAACCAGAATTGATCCGGCCGGTAGAGGCCGAAATGCGCCCCCGGATTCCAGCCGTAATACGCCTCCTCCGGCACATTACGAAGAGTGCTGGAAACAACCACAGGCTGGCGCACCTCGGCAATAATGCCAATGGTGAATTGCTGATCTGCGTGAATGGCCAGCATCTGACGCCAGATATCAATGCGTCCTTGCGCATCGGCGCGCGGCCATGACTGAGCAAGCAAAAGCAATTGCCGCGCTTCGGGAATATCCGGCGCCTCGCCAACCTTGCCGGCGGTTTGAAAAAACTGGCCCCAACGTGGCCATTGCAGTTGATCCTGCGCCATCGGCGCCAGCTCAAACGGACTCATATCGAGTGCTGGAATGCCCGCATCAAGACCGCTCCATGCCGTCATCATAGCAAGCCCGGAATAAGCGCGGTTACGCATGATTTCGCGCTGCGAAGGCTTGATAAACAACCGCAGGCCAATGCGCCGCCAATCGGCGTCAATCAATTGCAGAATATCGGATTGTTCGCTGGACTCCCCAGCAGTTTCAACAATAATTTCCAAAGGCTCGCCCTCGGCTGTAAGGCGTGTTCCATCGCCATCGCGTTTAGTCAGCCCGATCTCATCGAGCAGCGCATTGGCGGCGGCCAGATCAAAGTTTGCCCACTGTGCGCGGTATTCGGGTTTGAACAGCGGCGAGGCGGGAAGCACCGTATTATTGCCTTCCGCCGCCAGTCCAAAATACATCGAACGGTTTATCATATGCCGGTCAATGCCAAGCGAAAGCGCCCGGCGGAACCGCACGTCGCGCAACAGCGCGCGCCAGGCCGGGCGGACATAATTGAGATTGGGATAGAGCGCCAAATGCGCGCCGGTGGCGGCCGGCCATAGCCGGGTGACATAGGCGTTGCGCGCCTCGCCCTGACGTAAAACAGCGACATCGCTAAAACCCAGGCCGCGCGCCTGCAAATCACTTTCACCGGCGTTAGACTTTGCGGGGATAAGCCGCCCATCCGCCAGATTCATCACCACCCTGTCGATATAGGGGAGCTGGCGGCCATTCTCATCCACCCGGTGAAAATACGGATTACGCTCAAAGATATATCTGGCGCTTGGCGGATCAGTCTTGTTCACCCAGGGCTGCAAGCTCGGCAGCGCGGCATTGTCAAAATCGTAAAGACTGTCTTTGCGATTATGCAGCGCCGCCCAATTGCGCACCTTGGCGTCCGCCACCTGTTGCGCCAATTTCCAGGTCTGCGCATAGCGGATATGAAATTGTTTCAGATAATGCGCCGGACGGTAAATAAACAGCGGCCTGGCTTGGGCCTGTTGCGCCAGAAAAGTGTGATTAGGCTGTGGCCAGCGGTAACGCACCGTGAGCGCATCAAGAATTTCAACTTCCGGCAGCGCACCCCCAGCGAGAAGTTCCGTTCCAGGGCCGCTTGGGGATAGTTCAGGATTGTTCGCCACATCTTCCCAAAAATACCGGAAATCCTCCGAGGTGAACGGATACCCGTCCGACCATTTATGGCCAGGCCTCAGATGCAGGGTGAAAATACGGCCATCCTCCACATCTATCTTTTCGAGTATGTCCGGCGCCAGCGCCAGATTGCGCTCACGCCCGGCAAGCCGCGCATAACCAAACACCACCATATGCCGCACATCGGCCGGGCTGGTGATCAACGTGCGCAGTTCGCCCCCATGACGGCCCGCGCTCAAGCCATATTTTGCGCCAGCAGCGGTAAAATTAACACGCAGCGGATGCTGCGGAATGCGCTGCTCGACCGGCGGCAATTGCCCGGCCTGAACCATGGGTTCAAGCATAGGGGTTTCGCGCAAATTCTGTTCAAACGCCGCAACGCGCCCAGGCGGCATGATGAGCATGAACAGCACCAGCATAAAAGCGCCGTAGACGGATTTTTTTGAGCGCCGCCAGTTCATTTTAAGAAGCTTCCGCAGACTGCCGTTTCCCCAGTTCCGCCTTATCCGCATTGCCGGCTGCATTCAGCAACGGCCCATTCACGCGAACGAAATGCGAAGCTGAAATAGCGGACATGTGCGATTCAACGCCTTGCGTAAGCCGGAATGGTTCCGGCCAGTTTAACGGGCCAAAATCACGTCCGGCGGTGAGCGCGCTAAAATTTAGCGGCGCGTCAACATCAGGCACAGGCACTGCGGCGAGCAGCGCCTGGGTATAGGGATGCATTGGATTCTCAAACAAATCCTCGCGGCTTCCGCTCTCAACCAGGCGTCCCTGGCACATCACCAGGATACGGCTGGCGACATAGCGCACCACAGCAAGATTATGGCTGATGAACAGATAGGTGAGGCCAAGCTGGGCTTGCAGATCTTTCAGAAGATTTAGAATTTGCGCCTGCACGGACACATCAAGCGCAGATACCGGCTCATCGCAAATCAGCAGATCGGGGCGCAGGGCCAAGGCCCGGGCAATGCCGATGCGTTGGCGCTGGCCACCGGAAAATGAATGGGGATAGCGGTTGAGAAACCGCGGATCAAGCCCCACGAGCTGCATCATCCCGCTCGCGCGGTCTCGCCGTTCCGCCGCTGTGCCTATTTTGTGGATCAGCAATGGTTCCGTGAGCGTATCCAGGATCGTCATGCGTGGATTTAGCGAGGAAAACGGATCCTGAAAGATGAATTGCACCCGCCGCCGGTACTGGCGCAGCCTGTCAGCTTGCAATGCGGCAATGTCTTTGCCCTCGAAAAGAATGCTGCCCTGATCCGGATTGAATATGCGTAACAGCATTTTTGCCAGTGTGGTTTTGCCGCATCCGGATTCCCCCACCAGGGCAACGCATTCGCCGCGACGCACATCAAAGCTCACATCCTCGACCGCGCTGATGGCGTCAGCCTCATCCCCCGGCAGGCTATACATGCTGCGGCGGGGGGTAAAGCGTTTACGCACCTGCCGCACTTGCAGCAATGGCGCCGCTGCATTGGCGGGGGCGTCAAACTCACGCGCCGCTTGGGCGGTGGATGAAAATCCACCCGCGCCGGTTAGCTCATTATTCAGAACCGGGTCAATTGTAATGTCACGCAGACTCTTTAGTCGCGCGCTCAGCGGCATGTTGAGTGTCGGCACAGCACCCAGCAGCGACAACAAATAAGGATGCCCAGGCTTGCGGAAAATATCCTCGCGCGCGCCAGCCTCCAGAATCTTTCCTTGATAGAGCACGACGATTTCATCGGCCATGTTAGCTACAACACCCAAATCATGGGTAATCATCAGTACGCCCATCCGTAATTTGGATTGCAGCTCTTTGATCAGCTTTAATATCTGCGCCTGGATGGTGACATCGAGCGCTGTGGTCGGCTCATCCGCGATCAGCAGCGATGGACGGCATATCAGCGCCATGGCGATCATGGCGCGCTGGCGCATGCCGCCCGACAACTCAAACGGATAGGCCCCATAGGCGCGCGCTGGATCAGCAAAACCGCATAGCTGCAAGGTTTCAAGCGTGCGGGCGCGAAGATCGGCGGGCGATTGGCGCCGGTGCAGGTGCAGGTGCAGATTCTCAGCCACTTGATCGCCGATTGTGTGCAGCGGTGACAAGGAGGTCATCGGTTCTTGAAAAATAATCGACATATGACGCCCACGCAGCCCACGCATCTGCGCCCCATCGGCGCTAATGGCGGCGATATTGATAGGCGGCGTGGCTTTGTCCATATCATGGTCAAACAGAATATCGCCACGCACAATTCGCGCGTTACGCGGCAGCAAGCCCATGATCGCCTGGCCGATCACCGATTTACCGGAACCGGATTCACCCACCAGCGCCACGATCTTGCCCCGTGGAACCCGGAACGAGACCCCATCCACGGCGCGCAAAACCCCGCCCGCCCCATGCGCCAGGTCAAACTCGACGGCCAAATCCTGTAATCTCAATAGCTCTTGCACTGCTACTCTCAACCGGCTCGTTGCTTAAAGCCTATTTTCGGGAATTTACCCGCGAATCAGCCATATCCCCATCCCACATGATTATTCAACTAGACCATGTTTTACGAATCAGACCGAGCAGCCGACGGCTATTCAGTCTGATCGCCTGTTGCTCTAGAACCTAGCATGCAGCCACCGCTTCGTGATATAGCAGCGCCGCCAGTCATGCTGCCCTGCGGGCGTCTATCTTCCAGCGGGGTAAATCCGGAGAGGTGCCAGAGTGGCCGATCGGGGCGGTCTCGAAAACCGTTGTGCGCGCGAGCGTACCGTGGGTTCGAATCCCACCCTCTCCGCCAATT
>CAMTWQ010000072.1:0-11800 GCA_947085465.1 uncultured Alphaproteobacteria bacterium | reverse complement strand
CCATTTCCTGATCGGATTGAATCAATCCGATCAGGATAAAAATGGTCTAACACATTCAAATAGAGCCTTTCTTATCCGGTCAGGTTGGTTCAACCTGACCGGGAAAGGCTCTAGAGCAATCTGCATTAAGTTCGAGCCATGAGGCTCGAACTTAATAAAGAAAATGGCTCTAAACTATTAACGCGACCATGTTTTACGGATCAAATGGGATCGCCTCTGGTGCAACCATCTGATCCGAACATGGTGGAGGGGCTACTGAACCGGAAGCCCAGTCGCCGCAGAGGGATTGCCACAGGCCAAGCGCCACAATGGCGGCGGAGTCGGCGCGCAGAATGCGCGGCCCCAGTGAAACCGCAAGCGCCTGTGGCATTAAATGCAGCCTGGCGCGTTCGGCTGGGCTGAAGCCGCCTTCTGGCCCGGTCAGTACGGCCCATGGCGCATTTTGGGCCGCGCCGGGCGCTAGCACGGCCTGTTGCAGACATTTAAGCGCCGCTCCATCGCCGCCCGTTTCATCGCAAAATAGTATCCGCCGGTCCGGCGGCCAGTTATCCAGCAATGCAAGCATCGGTTCTGGTGCATGAACTAGCGGCACACTCACCAGGCCGCATTGTTCCGCCGCCTCGATTGAAATGGCGACCAGACGTTCGTGTTTAACGCGCGGCGCGTTGGTGTATTGGGTCAACAGGGGTCGTATTTCCTGCACCCCCAGTTCGGTGGCCTTTTCAACGATCAGCTCTGTGCGGATGCGTTTTACCAGGGCAAATAGCAGCCATAGATCGGGGTTGCGCCGTTGCGGCTGGATTTGTTTTTGCACGTCAAGGGCGCACGTGTGTTTGCCGAAATCGCGGATGGCGGCGCGCCATTCGCCGTCGCGCCCATTGAAAAGGCCAAGCGTATCACCCGCCTTGGCGCGCATAACGTTGCGCAGATAATGCGTCTGCTCACGGCCTAGCATTACTTTAGCCGCGTGCGCCAGCGGCGCATCGACATAGAGGCGGATATGTTCCCGGGATGGGGTCTCGGTCATTGGGCGATTTCGGCCTGAGTGCGAATATGCTAGATCGTCTACATGTCAGAGCTTTCTGCCAAAGATCAAGCGGCTCCCGTAATTGACGCCCCCGGCAATTGGGTGGACCGGCATGCGCCGGTCGCGCTGCGCCCGTATCTCCGGCTAGCGCGGCTCGACCGGCCCATCGGCGCGTGGCTGCTGTTATGGCCGTGCTGGTGGAGCATCGCACTGGCCTCGGGCGATCCATGGCTGATGGCTCTGTTCGCCATGGGCGCGGTGGTGATGCGCGGCGCGGGCTGCACCTTTAATGATATTGTGGATCGCGAGCTGGACGCAAAGGTCTTGCGCACCGCCAATCGTCCATTGCCAAGCGGCGCTATAAGCGTTTTCGCCGCATGTCTGTTTCTGGCTATTCAATGCGTTATTGGTTTGGCGATTTTATTGTCGCTGAATGATTTTGCCATTGTTGTGGGGCTGGCGTCACTGCTGCCGGTGGTCCTGTATCCGTTTATGAAGCGGGTCACCTACTGGCCGCAATTGTTTCTGGGTATTGCGTTCAACTGGGGCGCGTTGCTGGGATGGGCGGCGGTTGCGGGTGGGCTGGCGATGCCTGCCATCTGGCTATATCTGGGCGGCATTTTCTGGACGCTTGGCTATGACACTATCTATGCGCAGCAGGACAAGGAAGATGACGCGCTGATCGGCGTTAAATCAACCGCGCTGAAATTTGGCGGCAGGAGCAAACAGGCCATTGCCGGTTTTTATGCGTGCGCGATGGGAATGGTCTCGCTTGCCGCCTTCAGCGCGGACCTGGACTGGGGATTTTGGCCGTTACTTGCGGCAGCATCAGCGCATCTTGTCTGGCAGGTGATCCGGCTGGAAACAGACAATCCGGCCAATTGCCTGCTCTTGTTCCGGGCCAACCGGGATTTTGGCGCGATTGTGTTTGCAGCGATCCTGGCGGGCTTGCTATCTGATTAGGACCGCCCATTTATTTTTCGCGGCATGGGACATGATATGGTACAATATTATCATTAAGGAGACAGAACATGGTGGAGCGGCAATTCAATCCTCCCCATCCGGGAGAAGTTCTCTGGGGGCTGGATATGGAGCCTGCGGGACTTACCATTAATGCGGTTGCGGAGCGGCTGGGCGTGGATCGCAAAACCATTTCGCGGATAATCAACGGCCATGCCGGGATTACGGCGGAAATGTCAATTTTGCTCGGCAAAGCCTTTAACACAACGCCTGATTTATGGCTGAATATGCAACGAAGTTACGATCTTTGGCAGGCAGGGCAGCGCATCAGGAAGCGGGCGGATAAGGTAAAACCGTTCGAGCACCGTTTGCGCGCCTGACGCCCAATCCGCCGGACTCGCTACTGAATTTTGTGTATACTGTTTCATGTAATCTATGGACAGCAGAGGCCTATGATAACGCCTTCAGATTATCTTACCGCCGAAGAAATTTCGCGTCTGCGCGACCGCTCGCAGTGGCGCTCGGTGTGGATGATTGCGCATGTGTGGGGGGTGGTGTTTGCGGCGATGGCGCTGTTCGCGCTGTGGCCTAATCCGTTCACGTTCATTCTGGCGGTGATGCTGATCGGCGCGCGCCAGTTGGGCATGGCGATTTTGGTGCATGATGCGGCGCATGGGGCGCTGTTTCAAAATCGCGCCTGGAACGATGCGATCAGCAACTGGCTGCTGGGCTATCCGGTGCTGACGGAAACCAAAGCCTACCGGGCCTATCATCTGGAGCATCACAAATATGTGCAGCAGCCCAATGATCCCGATATCGGCCTGTCGGCGCCATTTCCGATCACCAGATCCAGTTTCCGGCGCAAGCTGTGGCGCGATATTACCGGGCAAACCGGATATAAACAGCGCCGCGCGCAGTACCATGCATCGCTGCGCGCGCGCAAAAATGGCGGCATGCTGATCGCCAATCTGGTTCTGTTTGCAGGCTTGAGCGCGATTGGATACTGGTATCTGTATCCGTTATTGTGGGTGCTGCCGCTGCTCACCTATTATCAGGTGGTCACGCGCATTCGTAACATCGCCGAACATGCGGTGGTTCCCGACAATGACGATGATTTCCGCAGCGCGCGCACCACGCATGCCAACTGGCTAATGCGTATTTTTCTGGCGCCCTATTTTGTGAATTATCATCTGGAGCATCATCTGATGATGTTTGTGCCCTGCTACCAGTTGCCGCAGGTGCGCGAATTGTTTTTGGCCAAAGGCCATGGCGCGCGCATGGAATATAGATCCGGCTACCGGTCCGTTTTGGCTCGAGCGCTTTCGAAAGCATAATTTTTTCACCCATTGGGGAAAATGCGGGCCGGCCAGATTTCCGCGAAAACAGGTCGCGGAGAACCAAATATATTGACAATTATATTTACAATATGTATGTACATATGATGTTGTTTGAATGGGACGAGCACAAACGGGCCGCTAATCTGGTTAAGCACAGGGTCGATTTTGAGCTTGCCAGGCAGATATTTGACGGACCCACACTCGAAGGACCGGACAACCGGCAAGATTATGGCGAGCGACGCATCGGCGCATATGGTTTGGCTGAAGGCGGGGTGCTTTTTGTTGTTTATACATGGCGTGGAAACAGCCGCAGGCTGATTAGCGCCAGAAGGGCGGGAGCCGTTGAAAAAGAAACATATTATGCATGTATTGCAGCAGGAGGTGAAGGTGATGACGGATAAAACCAAGCGTGAACCTGGCCGCGCCATGACGGATGCCGAAATTGAACAGGCTGCGGCAAATGACCCGGACACATTTATTCCCGACGCCAATTGGTTCGCAAATGCGCATATTGTCATGCCGAAGACCAAGGAAATGGTGACATTGCGTCTTGATCATGATGTTGTGGCGTGGTTCCGCAATGCGGGCCGTGGCTATCAGACCCGCATCAACGCCGTATTGCGGGCATTTATAGAAGCCCAGTCCCGCCAGCACCGCTAAAAATGCAAACAGTTTTAGGCGATCCGGCGCAATTCATCCGTGATCATACGGTTCTGACCCCAACACCTCTGGTTCCTGAAATCAGCCTTTATGTCGCCAGCGAAATGCTCCCCATTTGGCAGATGACCGAAGACGAGATGCATAAGGTGGGTCTGCCGCCGCCGTTTTGGGCGTTTGCCTGGGCGGGCGGTCAGGCGCTGGCGCGCTATGTGCTGGATAATCCTGAACTGGTGGCGGGCAAGCGGGTGCTGGATTTTGGCGCGGGGTCGGGCCTTGCGGGCATTGCCGCAATGCTGGCGGGCGCGGCAAAAGTAAGTGCAGCCGAAATTGATCCCATCGCCATCATTGCGCTGGATCTGAATGCGCGCGCCAATAATGTTGTCCTTGTTCCCATAGAAGGCGATATTGTTGGTCAGATTTCCAGGGACTGGGATGTGGTGCTGGCCGCCGATGTTTGTTATGAGGGGCCGGCGTCGAAACTTATTGTGGCGTGGCTGGATGATCTGGCGCGTACTGGCGTGCTGGTGCTAATGGGCGATCCGGGGCGCACCTATTTTCCCAAATCCGGGCATGAGAAGCTGATCAGCTATGCGGTTAAAACCACGACCGAACTGGAAGACACTGATCTGCGCAATACCAGCGTGTGGCGTGTAACCGGATGAGGGCGCGCCATGGCGTATAAATCCCTGCGTGATTTTGTGGCGCTGCTGGAACGCGAGGGAAAACTCGTGCGTGTGCGCGAACTGGTGTCTACCGTGCTGGAAATGACGGAAATTCAATCCCGCCTTATTGCGGATGGCGGCCCTGCCGTGCTGTTCGAAAAACCGGTAATGGCGAATGGCGAACTAAGCTCCATTCCCGTGCTGGTGAACCTGTTTGGCACGGTCGAACGTGTCGCCATGGCGGTCACCATGGGCAATGTGGATCGCCGCACCGCGCTGGATTTGCGCGAGGTTGGCGAAACCCTGGCGTTTTTGCGCCAACCGCAACCGCCCGATGGGTTGCGTGAACTGGCTGGGATGGCGCCAATGCTGCGCACCGTTCTGAACATGCGTCCCAAAACCGTGCGTTCCGCGCCGGTGCATGACATCGTTTTGACCGGAACGGATATTGATCTTTCGCTGTTGCCCATCCAGACCTGCTGGCCGAATGAGCCGGGGCCGCTAATCACCTGGCCACTGGTGGTAACCAAAGGCCCCGGCGATAGCGCCGAGGACAGCTATAATCTTGGCATTTATCGGATGCAGGTAACCGGACGCGATCAGACATTAATGCGCTGGCTGCGGCATCGCGGCGGCGCGCGCCATCATGCGCGCTGGAAGGAAGCAAAGCCCGAGCCATTGCCTGCCGCAGTGGTGATTGGCGCTGACCCTGGCACCATCCTGGCCGCCGTTACACCGGTTCCCGACACATTGAGCGAGTATCAGTTCGCCGGCTTGTTGCGCGGCGAAAGGGTAGAGCTTGTGGATTGCAAAACCGTGCCGCTGAAGGTTCCAGCCCAGGCCGAGATCGTGCTCGAAGGGCACGTATCGCTGAGCGATTATGGTGATGAAGGGCCATTTGGCGATCACACCGGCTATTATAATTCAGTCGAGCAGTTTCCGGTGTTCACCATTAGCGCCATCACCATGCGCCGCGATCCGATTTATCTTTCCACCTATACCGGGCGGCCGCCGGATGAACCGAGTACGCTGGGCGAGGCATTAAATGAAGTGTTCGTGCCGCTATTGCAGCAGCAATTTCCCGAGATAAAGGATTTCTGGCTGCCGCCGGAGGGCTGTTCCTATCGCATCGCCGTGGTGTCGATCAAGAAGGCCTATCCGGGTCATGCCAAGCGGGTGATGATGGGCGTGTGGTCGTATCTGGGCCAGTTCATGTACACGAAATGGATTATCGTGGTGGACGACGACATCAATGTGCGCGACTGGAAAGATGTGATGTGGGCGATTTCCACCCGCATGGACCCGGTGCGCGATATCACCCAGATGCAAAATACGCCGATCGATTATCTGGATTTCGCCAGCCCGCAGAGCGGATTGGGCGGCAAGATCGGCCTCGACGCCACCAATAAATGGCCGCCCGAAACCGAACGTGAATGGGGCGCAAAAATCCGCATGTCGGATGAAGTGATCAAAACCGTCAGCGAAAAATGGCCACGATTGGGGTTGCCCGGGGGCGGCAAACCAGTGTGGAAGTAAGCGCTTTTTTCACGCGCCCAATGCGCGCATCAGCGCCTTGGGGTCGCGGTCGATAGCCATTAGCAGGGCGCGGGCCGGGCCATCCGGGGCGCGGCGGCCCTGTTCCCAATTGCGCAATGTGTGCGGGCTGATCTGAAAGACGCGGGCAAAACGGTCCTGCGACAAGCCCGTCTTGGAACGGATGGCCGGGACATCCAGCTTTGCTATCACCCGCAACTTGCCGTTTTTCAGGGCGGCGGCAAAATCTATCGCATCTGTCACGCTATCATCTTCGATGGCGTGTCTGGTGATCTGTTTCTCGCTGGTGGCTTTCATAACTGTGCGCCTGACTTTCGCCTGACTGCGCAGCTTTTCAGCCGAAATTTTTACGATAGACATCGCGCTCTCTCCGGTTGGCTTTTCGGGCTGAGACAATGCGGCGGGCATCGCCGCGCCAAGTATAGACTACAAACAAAATATCGTTCCCGGTGCGGCCAATTACCTGAATCCGCCGTTCATTATAGCCAGGGCGATCATCATCCATCTCCAGGGTGGGGCCGTCAAAAATCATCGCAGCGTATGCGAAGTTAAATCCGCGAACCAAAAGATTGTTTTCGCTTTTTCCTTCGTCCCATTCGAACATGGCTGAATATAAGCCATTGGCTTATGATCGTCAATAGCCCGTTTGGCGTCTGCAAACCAGTGTGGAAGTAAGCGCTGACTGTGTCTCTACCGGCCCACGCATAATAGCCGTATCCTACTGCTTTTATGCCGGACTGGCGGGAATCGTCCTGCTGGGATAGACTTTCTCTTCCATTGCTGTTGGGCGCATCCCGCCCATGCATTCTTAGTTGGGAGCCGTGAGTATGGATAAAATCGCGCAGGCAAGCGAGAAGGTAGAACAAGCAGCGCCACCGGTTGCGCCCGCAGAACAGGCAGGGCAGACGGCGGATCAGGCGGGGCAAGTTATAGAACAGGCGGCGGATCAGGTGGGGCAGCTCATGGATCCGGTTGCAGGGATGGTGCAGCAAATGGCGGATATAGCGTCGCTTTCGCTGCCCGCCTCTACACTTTATATCGGGATAAATGTGCTGCTCTCACTTGTTCTGGCGCTTCTGGTGGTGCGGGCGCGCGTCCAAACTAAGACGACTATCGGCGATGGAGACAATCCGCAGATGATCAAGGCGCTGCGTGCGCATGGCAACAATGTGGAATATGTGCCTCTGGCGCTGATCACGATTGCGGCGGTTGAATTGACCACTGCGCCGGTTTGGCTGGTGCATGTGCTTGGCGTGGCGCTGAGTGTGGGGCGGGTTGCCCACGCGGTAGGCCTATACCAAAGCACGGGCGCGTCACCGGGCCGTTTTATTGGCACGATTCTTACCTGGCTGGTGCTGCTGTTTGGTGGGTTAATGTGCATTTATTATGCGCTCAGTTGAAGGATAGGAGTTTTTATGACGGCTAAAGTCGCCGCCCAGAAATATGATGAGGCCGCGCTACAAAACCTTGCGGCGGATATCATCGCCCGGGTGCGTAAGGCGGGGGCCGACGCCGCAGATGTGCTGCTGGTTTCTGGCGCCTCGCTTTCGGCCTCGGTCCGGATGGGCGAGACGGAGGATGTCGAGCGTGCCGATGCGCAGGATCTTGGCCTGCGGGCGTTTATCGGCAAGCGGCAGGCAATGGTCTCGTCCAGTGATTTCAGCAAGGACACCATTGGGGAATTGATTACTCGGGTGACCGCCATGGCGCGGCTGGCGCCGGAAGACCCGTATTGCGGATTGGCGGATGGCGCACTGCTGGCGCAGCAATTTCCTGATCTTGATATTTTCGATGGGGCCGGGCTTGAGACGCCGGCTCTGATTAATGCTGCAAAGACTGCGGAAGCCGCCGCGCGCGCAGTTGAGGGGGTCACTAACTCCGAGGGCGCCAGTGCGTCATGCGGCCACAGCCGGATGGTGTTGGCGACGAGCGAGGGGTTCTCGGGCAGCTATGCTTCATCCTCGTTCAGCATGTCTTGTTCGGTGCTGGCGGGCACGGGGACATCTATGCAGCGCGACTATGAATATTGCTCGGTGCGTCACCATTCAGATATGACGGCCCCTGAGGAAATTGGTCAAGTGGCGGCCTATCGCGCGGTGAGTCGCCTTAATCCCCGCAAGATTAAAACCATGCAGGTTCCTGTGGTGTTTGCGCCGCGCGTATCGAATGGCCTGCTTGGCCATTTTGCGGGAGCGATTTCGGGAGCGGCTGTGGCGCGCGGCACAAGCTTTCTGAAACAGCGTTTAGAAAAACTTGTTTTTGCCAAAGGGATCAACATTATTGATGACCCGCACCGGCGGCGCGGCCTGCGCTCAAAACCATTTGATGGCGAGGGCGTTGCGAACAAAGCCATGGCGCTGATTGAAGACGGCATGTTGGCCACCTGGCTGCTTGATACGGCTTCGGCGCGTCAGCTTGGCATGCGCAGCACCGGACACGCGGCGCGCGGCGCGGGTTCAAATCCGTCACCATCCGCAACTAACCTTTACATGGCGCCGGGGAAAGATTCGGCAGAAGATCTGATTAGCGGCGTTGCCGAAGGCGTGTACGTCACCGAACTAATCGGCATGGGAGTTAACCCGGTGACCGGTGATTATAGCCGGGGCGCCACCGGCTTCTGGATCGAAAATGGCCGCCTCAGCTACCCGGTAAGTGAAATCACGATTGCGGGAAATCTGCTCCATATGTTTGCAGCCATGATCCCGGCCAGTGATCTTGAATTCCGGTATGGCGTTGACGCGCCAACGATTCTTATCGGGGGCATGATGGTTGCCGGAGCCTAGCGCCCTGCTGTCATTCGAGGCAGAAAACAAATTGGCGGTGAGCGCCGCGCGAGAGGCGGGCGCGCTTGCCATGAGCTTTTACCGTAGTGATTTCGCGAAATGGGAAAAGCCCGGAGAAGGCCCCGTCACCGAAGCGGACATTGCCGTTGACCGCCTGTTGCGCGAACGGCTGTGCGGCGCGTTTCCTGATCATGGCTGGCTGTCTGAGGAAACAATAGATAACGCCGCACGGCTTAATGCCCATCGGGTGTGGATTGTTGATCCGATTGATGGCACGAAAGCTTTTATACAAGGTGAGCCTTACTTCACGATCTGCATTGCATTGGTTGAGGCAGGCAGGCCAATTGCTGCGGTTGTATTTAATCCGGCAACGGATGAATGCTTTGAGGCCGCACGTGGCGGCGGCGCGTTTCTTAATGGCGCTCCGATCAGGGCCGCAAGCCGCGCGCAGCTTCTCGGGGCGCGAATGTTGACATCCGAGGCGTTGCTAGCCAGCAAGCGCTGGCCCGAGCCATGGCCATCGATGCATGTGGAAACGCGGAACTCGGCGGCTTACCGGGTTGCGCTGGTTGCGAACGGCGTGTTTGATGGTTGCTTGTCACTTTCCGGAAAATATGATTGGGACATGGCGGCGGCTGAATTAATTCTGCAAGAGGCTGGCGGCAAGCTTAGCTGCCATGACGGCGCGCCATACATCTATAACCGGCCGCATCCGCGCCACCCTAGCCTGATCGCTGCCGGCCAGCCGCTGCATGGGCTAATACTTGAACGCACGCAGCAACTTAGCCTGTCCAGATGAGCCTGCCTGGAGGAGCCTGGGCGGACGGCGGACCTCTTTTCTTGCTTGGGGGCAACTCCAGCGCGTATTTTATATGAGTCGTTTATATAAAGGTCAAATTCATGCGCAAGGGTGAGAAGGGCTTTCGCCGTTTACATATTGATCGTCTTGGGGAAGCGGGTGCTTTGCTGCGCGCCGGCCGGACAGGTGGTTTAATCAGCCGCATGGCCAGGCGGCTGGTTGATTTATCACGCGCTTTTAAGCTTTCGATAGCGATCGGATTCGATGCGGCCATCACTTTTGGCATTTGTTTGTTCGGTGTGCAGGTTTATCGAATTCTCTGCGCCTGTGTGGTGAGCGATCCAGTTGCATGGCTGCTTTCGCTTATGTTCGCCGCAGCGTGTTTGGGGATATTTTTAGTCACGGGCCTGTACCGGCCAATGCTGCGTTACCGGGATACGGTGATTATTTTTTCGGTTCTCGGTTCGACGACTGCGGCGGCGGCGCTTATCTGGTTTGGATTAAAAGCAATTATTGATCTTCCTACATTAGCGCCAATGCTGGGTGTATTATGGCTTGGATTAATGGCGTTAATGCTTTCCTGGCGGTTGATTGGCGGCGCGTTTCTGAATTGGGCGAACCGGGATTTGGCGCGCTCTGCGACGCGCACGGCCATTTACGGCGCTGGCCGTGCCGGCATCATCCTCGCGGAAGCGATGGAGAAGGACGACTCGCTTGATGTGCTCTGCTTCATTGATGACAACAAACAATTGCATGGCCGTACGCATCATGGCTTGAAAGTTCTGGCCCCATCCAAGCTCTCTGGCTTTGTGGCGCGGGGGAAACTTGATCTTGTCGTGCTTGCATTGCCTGCGGCTAGCCCATCACGCCGTGCCGCTATCATCAATCAACTGGCGGAATTGAAGGTCAAGGTAGAGACAGCGCCGTCGCTTGATGAAATACTCTCGGGCCGGCGTGATGTGACCGAGTTGCGCGGCGTAAGTGCGGAGGAATTGCTGTCGCGCGAACCCGTAATGCCGGATGACGAATTGCTGGCGCGCGAATTAAGCGGTCGCACGGTGCTGGTCACTGGCGGCGGCGGATCGATAGGTTCAGCGATCTGCCGCGCCGTGATTGCGCATGCGCCAGCCAAGCTAGTGATTTATGAAATGTCTGAATTTGCGCTGTATTCTATCGAGCGTGAAATTCGCGCGTTACTGGAAGCCAGTCGTGGACGCACTCAGCTCATAGGCATTCTTGGTTCGGTAGTGGATGAGGATGCTATTGACCGCGTCATGGCCGCACATGCCATAGATATCGTCTATCACGCGGCGGCTTACAAGCATGTGCCGCTGGTGGAGCTTAATCCAATAGCCGGGGCCAAAAATAATATCTTTGGCACCTTGAATGCCGCACAGGCGGCGCGCCGTCATGGGGTGAGTAAATTTGTTTTGATTTCAACGGATAAGGCGGTTCGGCCAACGAATGTGATGGGCGCCTCAAAACGGGTTGCGGAAAAGCTGATTCAGGCGTTGGGCCAGGCGGGCAGTGACACTGCATTTGCGCTGGTTCGCTTCGGTAATGTGCTGGATTCGGCGGGTTCTGTGGTGCCGCTATTTCGCGAGCAGATCCGTAAAGGCGGGCCGGTAACGGTCACCGATCCGAAAATTGTGCGGTTTTTCATGACCATCCCCGAGGCGGCGGAACTGGTTATCCAGGCCGGCGCCATGGCGAGGGGTAATGGCGACGTGTTTCATCTCGATATGGGCGGGCCGGTTAATGTGGCTGAACTAGCCCGCAAGCTCATTCATTTATCCGGGTTTGCCGTGCGTGAGCCAGATACCGGGCGGGGGGATATTGAGATACAATTCATCGGCCTTCGCCCCGGGGAAAAACTATTTGAAGAATTACTGATCGACGGCGCCAGCATGCCAACTAGTCATCCGCGTATTTTTGGCGCCGACGCCGGGATAATGCAATGGGCGACGATTGAGCCATATCTCATACGCTTAAGGCAGGTGTTACATGCGCATGATGTG
>CAMTWQ010000071.1:0-2685 GCA_947085465.1 uncultured Alphaproteobacteria bacterium | reverse complement strand
GCCAGGCCTATGACGATCTGGTGCAGGGCGCCTCCGGCATTGCCGACTTGCTGCCAAAGACCGACAAGATTGAGCAGCCGCGCTTTTTGCCCTCCATCGTCGCCGACAAGGCGACCGGCCTGCATATGATGTACGCCACCCTGGCGGCGCTGTTTCATCATCAGCGCACCGGCGAGGGGCAATTTGTCGAAGTGCCGATGCTGGAGGCGCTGGTCGGCTTTACGCTCGCCGAGCATTTTTACGGCCACGCCTATGATCCCCCCGTCGGGCAATGGGGCTATACCCGCATTCTGACGCCGAACCGCAAACCGTTCAAAAGCAAGGATGGCTATATCGGTATTGTTCCGTATACAGATAAACACTGGCCGCTGTTTTTTGATATTTCAGGCAAGCCGGAGCTGTGGGACAAATGGCGCGGCGCCAGTTTCGAGGACCGCACCAAGAATATCGACAGCCTGTATGCATTGATCGGTGAAGTGACCCAGCAAAAGACCACCCAGGAATGGATGACCCTGCTGGATGAGCATGACATTCCCTGCATGCGCATCAACCGGCTGGAGGATTTGCAGCAGGACCCGCATCTGGTGGATGTCAAATTCTTCACCCGGCGCGAACACCCCACCGAAGGCGGCTATTTCACCACCAAACATCCGGTGAATTTCTCGAAAACACCGGCCAAGTTCCGCCTGCATCCGGCGCGCAAGGGCGGTGACGCCTATGAAGTGCTGGCGAAGTACGGCTATTCGGCCAAGGAAGTCGACGCCATGATCGAGGCCAAGGCGGTCGGCAAGCCACCCAAGGATTAATCTGCAATTCTCCTGAAATTAAGGGCCGCATTCTGTTCAGGAATGCGGCTTTTTTTTGCGCTGACGCGGTTAATCTCTCACAAACGGATTTGTGCGCCGCTCCTCGCCAAAGGTGGATAGCGGGCCGTGGCCGGGCACGAACACCACATCGGGGCCGAGCGGCCAGAGTTTTTGTTTGATGGAGCGGATCAGCGTATCATGATCGCCGCCCGGTAAATCGGAACGGCCAATGGAGCCCTGAAACAGCACGTCGCCCACCTGGGCGATGTTTGACGCCGGATCGAAAAATATGACATGCCCCGGCGTGTGGCCGGGACAATGATAGACATCAAGAGTTATGGCGCCGAATTGCACCTGATCCCCATCGTTAAGCCAGCGGCCGGGCGTAAAACTTTTAACCGGCGGCAATCCGAAACGCCGCGCCTGCTCGGGCATGCCGTCAATCCAGAATTTATCGGCGATATGCGGGCCCTCGATGGGTAAATTCAGACGCTCCGCCAAATCCGCCGTTGCCCCTGCATGATCCATATGGCCATGGGTGAGAAAAATCTTTTCCAGCGTCAGGCCGATCTGCGTCACCGCGCCGAGGATTTTTTCGATGTCGCCCCCCGGATCAACGACAGCGCCCCGCATCGTCTGTTCACAGACCAATAAGGTGCAGTTCTGCTGAAACGGCGTGACCGGGATAACCGCGATTTTCATGTGGAGGCGCCCATCAAGCCTTCAAAAACTCTTTCGTGATGACCAGAAATTCCTCCAGCTTGTCGTGATGCACCCAGTGACCGGCGCCTTCGACATTGGCCACTTGCGCATTGCGGAAATGCGCGGCGCGGCCATCCTCGGCTGGATTGCTGGCCCAGCTTTCGGTGCCGCGGAATAGCAGCACCGGGCACGTGATGGCGTCCCACAACTCCTGCAATTCCTCAACCTCAGGCGGGCGCGGAGCAAACACACGCACATAATTGTCAAACTTCCAGCTATAGGTGCCGTCCTCGTTCTGATTTACTCCGTGCACGGTCAAATGGTGCGCCTTTTCCGGACTGAGATGCGGGTTTTCTTTTCGCATCCGCTCATACGCTTCTTCCACCGAGGGATAGCGGCGCGGCAGGCGGCCTGAACTTTCGCGCAGTTCCTTGATCCAGTTACGTACACGCTCCATGTTGGTCGTGTCCGTCATCTTTGCAAGCATCGCGGGCGGCGGCCCCAGGCCTTCAATGGCCACGACTTTTTTCACCGTATCGGGATACAGGCCCGAATAGCGCAGCGCCAGATTGCCGCCGAGCGAATGGCCAATGATCGTAACCGGCGTCAGTTTGGTCTGATGCAGCAATTGCGCAATGTCATAGGTGTAATCATTAATAAAATAGGCGCCGCCGATCATCCATTGGCTGTCCCCATGGCCGCGCAAATCCGGCGCAATAACGTGGTAGTCGGCACAAAACGCTTCCGCCACCCAATCCCAGTTGCGGCAATGGTCACGCCCGCCATGTATCAGCAGCAGGGGTGGCGCTTCCTTGTTGCCCCAGTCCACATAATGCAACCGCAACCGTTGTGAAAAATAACTATGCGAGGTGGGGCCGGGGATTTTCAAATCACTGTGCTTTGGAGGCATCGTCCGATCTGGCCTTTCTGTGAAGCCCGTAAACTTAAAAAGGGGAACCACACCCTATATAGGCATCACTGGTAAATTTGTAAATTTAATACAATTGCTTCAAATCTTGTGTTTAACTATTTTGCGGATAGAGCAGCCCGCGATTAAGTGGAGTAACGAAGTGACCCCACTTAATCGCGGAAAGCTGCTCTAGACCATTTCCTGATCGGATTGAATCAATCCGATCAGGATAAAAATGGTCTAACACATTCAATTAGAGCCTTTCTT
>CAMTWQ010000070.1:0-15175 GCA_947085465.1 uncultured Alphaproteobacteria bacterium | reverse complement strand
GCTCGAACTTAATAAAGAAAATTGCTCTAGATTTTAATGTGCTAGAGCAGCTTTCCGCGATTAAGTGGGGTCACTTCGTTACTCCACTTAATCGCGGGCTGCTCTAGGGATGATTTTCGATCCACGCCATGTTATAGTGGCGTGAATTAAAACAGAAGGAATGCGCCCATGTACGAAGCGGTGACGCGCGATATTTTGGTGGCGGCCGAGCCATTCTTTCTGGCTGGACAATCTGACCCGTCGCAAAACCGGTTCATGTGGGCCTATCGCATCACGATCCGGAATCGCGGCGCGCAGACCGTGCAATTGCGCACCCGTCACTGGCGCATCACCGACGCCACAGGCCGGGTGCAGGAGGTGCGCGGTGATGGGGTGGTGGGCGAACAGCCGGTACTGGCGCCTGGCCAAAGCTTTGAATACACCAGCGGCGCGCCGCTGCCAACGCCGACCGGTTTCATGGGCGGCAGCTATCAAATGGTCACCCAGGAAGGCGAAAAATTCGACGTGATCATTCCAACCTTTTCGCTGGATAGCCCGCACCACACGTCTGTGATTCATTAAAGGGCGATAGATGCTGGATCTACGACCGCTGGCGTTTATAACCGGCGCACTTTTGAGCGTTTTTGGCGTAGCGATGCTGCTGCCCGCGATGCTTGATCTCAGTGACGGGCATAAGAACGGGCAGGCGTTTCTGATTTCCGCCGCAGCCACTTTTTTTACCGGCGTCAGCCTGGTGTTTGCAGGCCGCAGCCCGGGGGCGCTAGACGGAATGAATTTGCGCCAGGCGTTTTTACTTACCTCCTTGAGCGGAATAGTGCTGGCGGTTTTTGGCGCGCTGCCATTTATTCTCGCCAATCCTGGCCTCGATTTCACCAGCGCTTTTTTTGAAACCATGTCGGGGCTGACCACGACGGGCGCCACGGTGATGACTGGGCTTGATCGTGCGCCGCGCGGCCTTTTGTTATGGCGTGGCCTTTTGCAATGGCTTGGGGGCATTGGCATTATCGTTTTCGCGGCTGCGATCCTGCCGACGCTGCGGATTGGGGGCATGCAATTGTTTCATCGCGAATCTGGCGGCGCGGAGAAAATTTTACCGCGGGTTGGCCGATTGGCGGGCGCTATCGGCGTCATCTATTTCGTTTTATCCATCCTTTGCGCGGTGGCGTTATGGCTGGCTGGCATGACACCGTTTGAGGCTGGCGTAAATGCAATGGCGACCATATCCGCCGGTGGGTTTTCAACATCCGATAAATCGTTTGCCCATTGGAACAGCGCCTGGATCGAAGGCGCGGCGCTTCCCTTCATGCTGATAGCGGCTATGCCGTTCACATTGCTGTGGGCCGCCATGCGGGGCGACGTGCGCAGTTTTTGGCAAGACAGCCAGGTGAAAGCGTTTCTTTCGATTACCGCTGTGGCGATCATGGCGATGACCCTCTATCAATGGGCGCGGGACATCAACCCGGGATGGGAGGCGTTGCGGCATGCCGCGTTTAATATCACCTCGCTGACGAGCGGCACGGGGTTTTTGAGCGCCAATTACAGTCGATGGGGGCCATTCGCCATGGCGGTGGCAGTGTTCCTGATCCTTCTGGGCGGCTGCACGGGAACAGCCGCATCGGGATTGAAAATCTTCCGCCTGCAATTGCTGCTTGCGGCGTGCAAATTTCAGATAAAGCGCGTGGTGCATGCAAGCGGCGTGTTCAAGGCGCAGTATAATCAACAGCCATTGCCGTTGGCGGCGGCAAGCGCTGTGACCGGATTTTTCTTTCTGTACGCCTTGGCGTTCGCTATCACGGGCGTGCTGCTTGTGGCGACAGGGCTTGACATTGCCGCCGCATTTTCTGTCGCTGCCGGCGCGCTGGCGAATTCCGGTCCTGGCCCCGGCGCGATCCTCAGCCTGGCGGGAAATTATTCCGCACTGCCGAGCGCGGCGATTTGGCTGTTGTCGGCAGCGATGCTGATTGGACGGCTGGAATTGCTGCCGGTGTTTGTGCTGTTTTTGCCCCGCTTTTGGCGCGGTTAACCACAGCGCGAATAATCACAACTCATGCAACTGTCACAACCTTCGGCCCGGATCAGGCTGGGCGCATGGCATTTAGGGCAGGCGCGGGGGCGCGGCGCGGGAGGTGTTTCACCCGTGTGCGCCCCACCGGCAGCCGCGCGTATCACGATACTGGTTTCATTTTCACCGGGCTGGACCATGAAACCAGTATCGATCAGATGCTGCTCGATCACCCCGCCGATCGCCGCCAGCAGCGATGGCACGTAGCGCCCCCCCATCCAGTGGCCGCCACGCGGATCAAACACCGCCTTTAATTCCTCCACCACGAACGAGACATCGCCGCCGCGCCGGAACACCGCGCTGATCATCCGCGTCAACGCGACAGTCCAGGCGAAGTGCTCCATATTTTTTGAGTTGATAAAAATTTCAAACGGCCGCCGCCGCCCATCCTGAATAATGTCATTCAGCGTGATGTATATGGCATGATCGGAATCCGGCCAGCGCACCTTATAGGTCTGCCCCGGCAGCGCGCCCGGGCGGTCAAGCGGCTGGGTCATATAGACGATGCTGCCCGCAGCGGCAGGGGCAAGCGCAGGCGCCGCCCCGCTCACCGACAACACGGCGCCGGTAATTTCATTCGGGCGGTAGGTGGCGCAGCCCTTGCACCCCTGGGCGTACGCATCGAGATAAACGTCTTTAAACGCCTCGAAAGAAATATCCTCGGGACAGTTGATGGTTTTCGAGATCGCGCTGTCTACATGTTCCTGCGCCGCCGCCTGAATACGCAAATGATCCGCAGGCGCTAGGCTTTGCGCATCGGCAAAATAATCTGGCAGATCGCCCTCTGCGCCAAACATCCGCCGGTACATGCGATAGGCGGCGTCGCTCACCGCTTGCTCCTGCCTGGCGCCGTCCGGCATCAGAACCTTGCGCACGTAGGAATAGCTGAACACCGGCTCCAGTCCGCTCGACACATTATCCGCCAGCAGCGAAATCGTGCCCGTTGGCGCAATCGAGGTAAGCAAGGCATTGCGGATACCCTGCGTAGCAATCGCCTGACGCACGTCTTCTGGCAGCCCGCGCACGGTTTCGCCGGCCAGGTATTTTTCCGCGTCAAATAATGGAAAGCTGCCCTTCTCCGCCGCCAAATCGCATGACGCCAGATAGGCGGCGCGCTGAATAACGCCAAGCCAGGCGCGGCACAGCGCCACCGAGTCCGCGCCGCCATAGCGCGCCTTGCATTGAATGAACGCATCCGCGAGACCGGTGACGCCAAGGCCGATACGCCGTTTGGCGAGGGCTTCCTCGCGTTGCGCCGGTAACGGGAATGTAGCGATATCAATGGCGTTATCCAACGCGCGCACCGCAATCCGCGTCAAGGAGGCAAGCTGGTCAAGATCGAGATGCGGGTTTTCGCCAAACGGATCCCGTATCAGGCGCGCCAGATTTATCGATCCGAGCAGGCACGCCCCATAAGGCGGCAACGGCTGTTCCCCGCAGGGATTGCTGGCGAAGATTTCCTCGCAGTAATACAAATTATTGCGCGCATTGATGCGGTCGATGAAAATCACGCCGGGTTCCGCATAGGAATAGGTGGCGCGCATGATCTTGTCCCACAATTCGCGCGCGGGCAGCCGCTTGTACAGCTTGCCGTCAAACCGCAATTCCCACGGCGCGCCGGCCTTTACCGCCGCCATGAAGGCGTCACTGACCAGAACCGAGAGATTGAACATGCGAAGGCGCTGCGGCTCGCGCTTGGCGTCGATGAAACGCTCAATGTCAGGATGGTCACAGCGCAGCGCCGCCATCATCGCGCCGCGCCGCGATCCCGCTGACATGATGGTGCGGCACATGGCGTCCCACACATCCATGAAGCTGACCGGCCCCGAGGCGTCCGCGCCAACCCCCTGCACGTCGGCGCCGTGTGGGCGCAAGCTGGAAAAATCATAGCCGATGCCGCCGCCCTGTTGCAGGGTAAGGGCTGCTTCTTTCAGGTGTTCAAAAATCCCGCCCATGGTGTCGGGTATGTTGCCCATGACGAAACAATTGAACAGGGTGACATTGCGCCTGGAACCCGCTCCAGCGATGATCCTGCCCGCCGGCAGAAAATTCAGGCTAGCCATCGCCTGGTAAAAGGCCTGTGCATGGCGGCCCCGCGTCCCTGGCGTTTCAGGCGCGGCAAGGGCGCCAGCGACGCGGCGCCATGTATCGTCAAGGGTGCGATCAATGGGTGTTCCATCGCCTGCCTTCAGACGATATTTCATCTCCCATATTTGCTGGGAAATCGGTGCGAGTGGGGCTGTATCATCGAACATGCAATAGACCTATCGGGGGACCTATCGGGGATCAAGGGATTCACTATAGACCCCATTTAGCGGGAAATCAAATAATGTTCATGTTTTGTTTGCAGCGCCAGTTTCATCCAAAGCCGGCCTCCGCCAGCAACCGATTGGTTGCTGTTTCTATTTTATTTTCAATAAGTTGCATAAATTCCCGGCGTTTCAGGCCGGGCGCAATGGGCGGCAAGAATTGCAGCACCATGACGCCGGGCGGGCGCAAAAATTTACGGCGCGGCCAGAACAATCCAGAATTCACGGCGACCGGCACGCAGGCCACATCGAGTTGCCCGTACAGCGCGGCGACGCCGGGTTTGTAATCCAGCGTTTCACCGGGGGGTGAACGGGTGCCCTCGGGAAAAATCATAATGGAGCGGCCCTCGGCAATGCGTGTCTTGGCTTGCCGCACCAGCTCGCGCAGCGCACTCGCGCGCCCGTCGCGATCCACCCGGATCATGCCGTTGCGGATGGTGTACCAGCCAAAGAATGGAATATAGGACAGCTCTCTTTTCAGCACATAGACGATGTCGGGAATGACGCTAAAGAATATCAGCGTATCCCACATGGATTGATGCTTGCTGGCGATCAGCACCCCGCCGCTAGCGGGCAGAAATTCGCGGCCGCGAATCTCGATGCGTATGCCGCAAATGACGCGCAGGCCAAAGTTCACCAAATTCGCCCAAAGACGCGTCACATGATAGCCCGCAGGCGGCGGCAACAGCAAAGCAGGCGACCCGCCGACAGCGATCAGCACCGTCATCACATACAGATACAGATTGAATAGCAGCGAGCGCAGAATCAGCATGATCAGTCCATCTGCGCTAATGCGCGCAAAACCGTTATGCGGGCGGTCAACATGGTCATCACTGCGGCCGCCACCGCTGGCAGCGCCGCCAAGAGATAATCGGACGGCTGTAGCGAGGCGCGTGACATCCAAGGCGCTGGATCATTGCCGAGCGCCAGCGCAATTGCCGCCAGTGTGAGCGCCGCCGGAATCAGGCCGATAAGCGCGCCGCGAATTCCTATCCCCAAAAAGTGCTGTTGAAATTCCCCCGCCACGAATGCGTCCCGCGCGCCGATGATATGCAATAGCGCCACCAGTTCCCCGTGGCTTGCCAAACTGGCGCGCGTGGCGAACACAATCACCATGACAGCGGCCAAAGCAATCAGCCCCACAACGCCCGCGCTCACCACACGGGTGGTCAGCATCGCCGCGCCCATTTGCGCGCGCCAGGCCCGGTGATCATCCACTAAAATCCCCGGAAACTCCGCCTCCAGCTTTGAGCGCAGCGCATCAAGATCAGCATCCGGCTTCAGGCTTACATCGATCAAATGCGGAATAGGCAGCTCACGCACGGCAGCGCTATCGCCAAGCCATGGCGCCAGCAATTCATGCATCTCATCCATGCTTAATGCACGGGCTTGGGCCACAGCCGGATGAAAGCGCAACGCTTCCATCACCGGCTGCACCATTTCAGAAGTTTTTTGCTTGGAACCTGGCGCAATTTGCAGCGTCACCAATTGATCGATTTCGCCCGACCATTGGGTAGCGCCCGACAGCAATGCGAGGCCACCGGCAATCGCCAAGCACGCCAGATAGACATTGACCGCAATCACCAGCGGCAGCAGCCGCGCGCCCAGCATTCTGCCCGGCAATATTTTGGAGTGCGGCATCATAAATCGAGCGCCAATTCTTCCGCCACGCGGGGAAGTTGTTTTAATTTTCCGCGCCCGCTTAGTTGCAATTCGCCGGCCAAGTGCCTGTGGCTGAGCAGCAGGCTTGTGTCATGGGTGGCGATAAGCAACGTGGTTCCTTGCCTGTTCAAATTAATCAGCAGCCCCATTAATCGTTCGCCGATTTCCGCATCAACGCTTCCCGTCGGCTCATCCGCCAGCAGAACCTGCGGATTGCCGATCACGGCGCGGGCAATGGCGACTTGTTGCTGCTCGCCGCCTGAAAGCACGGAAGGCCGATGGTGCAGCTTATCGCCCAAGCCAACCCAGTCGAGCAGTTCGGCCACATTGTCCGCATATTCCGATTCCGGCTGGCCGCTAATCGCCAGCGGCAGCGCCACGTTCTGGAGCACGGTCAAATGTTCGATTAACCGGAAATCCTGAAACACCACGCCGATGCGCTGCCGCACGGCCGTCAGCTCGTCGCGCGACAAGGCCGTGACGTCACGGCCAAACATTTCCATGCGGCCGCGCGCCGGGCGGTGGTTGAGATAGAGCATCCGCAGCAGTGTGCTTTTACCGGCGCCGCTGCGGCCGGTAAGAAAATGAAAGCTGCCCGAGGGCAAAGTAAAATCAAGATCGGTCAGGACCTCTGGCCCGTCAGGGTAGCGCAGCGCCACATTTTTGACCCGAATCATTGATTCCCTCTTGATTGAATATGTCATTGTAATCGTTGCAGGCGGGTGATTCTTGCCTAAATTAACCAGCGCGGACTATATAGGACGAATGATACTCACCTGTTCCTCTTGTTCTACCCGCTTTCTGGTCGACGCGGCAGCCATCGGTCCCGTTGGCCGGCAGGTGCGTTGCGCGCGCTGTCAGCATAGCTGGTATCAGGAACCAGCAGCAGACCTGCCCCGCACGCTAACTGGCGCGCCGCGCCCACAAACGGCCAACGCGGAAACTCCACGCCGCCCCGCCCCATTGCCCCGAGGGGGTAATCTGCCGGTAATTCAAGGCAGGCGCAGAAAGGCGCTCGATATACGAGGGCTGGCGGCGTTGTTGTTGTTCGCCATCGCGCTAACCGGGGCGGGCTATGGGTTCCGGGAACGGATTGCGCGCGCATGGCCGCCTGCGGCCGATCTTTACGCAATGCTTGGCTTAAGCCATCAGGCCCCAAGCATGCGCCTGGTGGATGTGTCATTCGCCAACACCATGGTGTCAGGCGTGCCGGTGCTCACCGTCAAAGGCGCCATCATCAACGACGCCGCCGGCGAGGGTGCAGAACCATCAGCGATACCAACGATTTTGATTCAGTTGCGCGACGATCAAAGAAAAGTCATCTCTCATTGGACCCACAAGCTGCCGCACCCCGCACTGGTTGCGGGAGGCCGGGCCGATTTTGAGACATCCCTTGAAAATCCACCCGTCGAGGCGCGCAATCTGGATATTACCTTTGCCGCCGAAACCGCCCCCTGAAGATGCCCGTGTAAAAATACTGGCGCCAAACGGCGCCCGAATGGGCTGGAAATGGACTGTGTAGATAAATTATTAAACAAATTAACGAACCCTTAACACTTGCCGCATAGTTTCCCATTGACTGTGCACACTGCTACATGAACAGGGCATTTCGCCCGATCCGGGAAGCCAAATGGCCAAGATATTGGTAGCTGAAGATGAGCAGGCGGTTCGTGAACTGCTTGCTATTACCCTGCGCCGCCGCGGCCACGAGGTGCTGGCGGTTGCCGACGGGTCCGAAGCGTTGAGCAGGCTGGCGCTTGAGCGTTATGACTTGCTGCTTACGGATATTGTGATGCCCGTGGTTGATGGCATTGCGCTGTCACTTAAAGCAGCGCGCGACAATCCCAAAATGCGCATTCTGATGATGACGGGCTATGCCGCCGAAAGACAGCGGGCGCATAATCTTGAAGAATTGGTGCATGATGTGGTGCTGAAGCCCTTCACCATGGAGCAGATTGGCAAGGCGGTTGATTCTGCGCTCGCCTCCTGAATAGCCCGCCTCAAAACAGTTTCAATAACCGGTCGATATATTCAAGCTCTAGGATTGGGCGGCGGCGGTCACCGGCGCGCCGCTCCAACTCGCGGCGAATTTCAAGCGCGCGCTCAATATCAAATTGCTCAGGGATCGCCAAAGATTTTCCTGACGCCGCCCCCAAGCCTGGCACACGCCGCCCAAGCGGATCTTTGGCGTCATTCTCACCCTCGCCATTCTCGCCGTTCGCCTGTCCCGCTTTGGCTGCTTCGCGCAGGGCTTTGGCCACCGCCTCGGCACCGCTGCGCAATTCCTCCATCGTCTTGTTTTGATCCTTCAGCGCCGCGCCATGTTCGCCTTCGCGCAGGGCTTGCGCCGCTTCGCCCATCGATTTTTCCGCCTTGCCTAACGCGCCGGGGACTTTGCCCTGGCCCGCTTCTAGTTGGCGCATGAGTTCCCCCAGCGTATTGCGCAGCGCATCTTGTTTTCCCGGCAGGCTTTGCCTGGCGTCTGGATTGTACGAAGGGCTTCCCTTGCTGGCGCCATCACTGCCCTTACCTTGCACGCCGCCGATGCCCGCCCTGTTCTCGCCTTCGCCGGATTCACCCTCTAATTGCTGGCGGTAGGTTTCATCGCTTAATTGCTGCTGCTGGCGCAGCGTACCGGACAACCCATCCAGCGCCTCACGGTAAGCTTGCTGCTCACCCTCTTGAGACTGATTCATGCCAAGCCGTAAATTTTCCAGTATGTCTTGTAATTTAGAAAGCAGGTCTTGCGCTGCTGCGCGCGAGCCGGTTTTTCCCAGTTGCTCAATCTGATCAAGCATGCGGGCAATATCTTTTTGATCGAGCTGTTTGCGCTCTCCAGTCCCCGGGAAAGACGTCGCGTTATCATCCAAATCTTCGAGCATTTGCTCGGTCATCGCTTGCAGATACCGGTCAATAGCGTCGCGCAACTGCTGGGTCAGATCGGCGATTTCCTGCTCGCTGGCGCCATTGCGCAACGCATCCGCGAGCTTCTTCTGCAATTCATTAAGTTCGTCCGCCGCCAGCGATATATTGCCATCCTCTAGCCGCAGCGCAATCTTCCATAACAAGCCGCTTACTTCACTGCGCGCCGCTGTCTTGTCGCGCATAAGTTCAAGCCGGTACCGCGCGACGCGCAAGCCGGTATACACTACCGGATCGGCAATAAATAACTCCGGATAGTGTGACAGCGCATCAAGCGAACGCATCACCCGCGCCAGTGGGGAAGCTTCCTGCAGCAGCGTACGGCGCTGTTCAATCAGCGCGCGCGCCAGCGGGTTTTGAAAATCGCGCATGGGCAGCGTGAATTCAACCGGCTCAGAGCGCCCCTGCTGTTCCGCCGCATCCGTTACGATTAGCCTTAGACGCACGGTTGAGCCGGCCCAGGCATGTTCTGTCAAATCAACGATCGCGAGCTGCTTGCCCTGTTTTGTGTTTTGCGCGGGCACGGGCAGCGCAATCACCAGCGGGGCGGCGGCTGGCCTTTGTGGCGCTGCTGCGCCCTCAGGCGCGCCCATAACCGGTGCGAGCTCGGCGTTAGCGCCGGTGATTCCGTAATCGTCCACAAACTCAAACACCAGCCGCATAGCGCCACGCGGGCCAACCGACGGCTGCTCGGCGAATTTTATGGCCGGCGGCAAATCCGGAGTAATGTTGACGGGCCATTGACGCAGGGTGCGCCCGCTTTGGCGCAAGGCGATCTCGCTGCTATGTGTGAGCGTTAACTGCCCGCTCTGATTGGCGCTGTCGGTCTTTGTTAACTGCACCGGCTTGGCAGCAGGAGCAGAAACGCCCTTGGCGGGCGTAATGAATATTTCCCCTACCCCGCCAATGCTAAACAGCCGCACGGACAGAACGCTACCCGTTGGCGCCCGATGCAGCGCATTCGGCGCTTTCAACGCATTGCCCAAAATTGACGCGGTTACGCCTGATTCTGCGCTGCTGCCCGGTAAAAACACTGGCGCAGCATTGGTGTAGGAGGGCGGTGATATCCAGGCTTCGATCCGGGTTTGGTGCAAGCTTGCGCCCTGGACAAATGGCCAGAACCCGTCATGCAACCGCTGCATGGTTTCATTACCAGCGACAAATAAGCCTGCCGCAAAGGCGATCCCCGCCATCAGGCGCAACCCCACCGGATCATGGGCGAGCAGGTTGGGCCGCGCCAGCCGCATCCGAAGCCCAGCCGCCGCGCGGCGCGCCCGGATGAGATGCAGGCGCCACAGGTCCTGGGTTGCATCCCCCACTGCGCCCGCATTCCTGGCAAAACTGTCTTCCAGCGCCTGCAAGGGGGTATGGTGAAGCTGATTGTCCAGTTCTATGCGCGCCAGCGCCGCCCGGCGGCTGGGAAACCGGACGCCCCCGCCAAGGTTCAGCAATGACCAGACACTAAAACCGGACAGCCCCAAAAGCGCCAGTAAGTGCAGCCAATCCGGTGTCCAGCGCCACACATCAAACAGCGATAAGGCGGCAATAAAACAGGCGGCGCTGAGCGGCGCAAAGGCTACCCGCCATAGCATTTCCCACAGCAACAGCAGGCGGACCAGCGCGACGCGCAAGCCCAGCCAGGGAATCCCCGGCTGCTTTGTATCCTCAGTAGGCTTGTTGGCGTACAGTTGCCGCTCCAGCGCCGTCTTGCTAATCTCCGAGCCAGTCTGGAATATGGTCCATTCCCAGTAATTGCTCGTAAGTCTGACGCGGTCGGACGATGGCGAAATCCGCCCCGCGCACAAGCACCTCAGGCACAAGCAGGCGCGCATTATAGGTGCCCGCCTGAACTGCGCCATAGGCGCCTGCCGATAGAATAGCTAAAAGATCGCCGGAAGCCAACCGCGGCAGATCACGATTTGTTGCGAAGCTGTCGCCGGTCTCGCATATGGGGCCTGTAACATCGACGGTTTCCACCAACGCGCCGGGGCCGGGCTCGCGCACCGGCCAGATTTCATGATAGGCGTCATACAGCGTGGGACGGATCAAATCATTCATCGCCGCATCGACGATGACGAAACGCTTCGCCTCGCCTTGTTTGGTGTAAATGGCGCGGCATACCAATACCCCCGCATTGCCAACGATCAGCCGGCCGGGCTCCAGGATCAGCTTTGCGTTAAAGCCTGCAAAAATTTCGCCCGCCATCGCCGCATACGCCACCGGTAGCGGCGGGTTCTCGTTTGATTGCGTATAAGGTATGCCAAGCCCGCCGCCTAAATCCACATAGGTGATATCATGTCCATCGGTGCGCAACTGAACCGCAAGCTCGCGCACCTTGATGAACGCGGCGCGAAACGGGGCAAGTTCAGTTAACTGGCTGCCGATATGCACATCGACGCCGCAAACGCGCAAGCCAGGCATTTGCGCCGCCTGCGCATAGGCGGCCCGGGCGCGTGAAAACGGAATGCCGAATTTGTTTTCCGCCTTGCCGGTTGAAATCTTGGCATGGCTGCGCGCATCCACATCGGGATTAACACGCAGCGCGACCAGCGCCTTAACAGTCTTGCCCAGCGCCACCTCATTCAGCGCCGCCATTTCGGCTTCTGATTCCACATTGAACAGCAAAATACCCGCATCAAGCGCAAAGGCCATCTCATTTTTGGTTTTGCCAACACCTGAATAAACGATTTTTTGCGGCGGCACGCCGCCTGCAAGGGCGCGGCGCAATTCACCCTCCGACACAATGTCAGCGCCAGAGCCAAGCTTTGCCAGCGTTCGCACAACAGCCAGATTTCCATTCGCCTTTAGTGAATAACACACCAGCGCGTCTTGCCCGGAGAAAGCGTCGCAGAACACTGTGTAATGACGTTCAATGGTGGCGGAGGAATAACAATAAAACGGCGTGCCCACGGTGTCTGCAATGCGCGCCAAGGGCACATCTTCTGCAAACAGCTCGCCGTCCTGGTAGTGAAAATGATGCATTATTCTTTCCAGTCCCGCTCAACGCGAGGGTCCGTAACCCCGCCGGGTGGCGCTTCCAGCGGCGCTTTTCTGCCGCAAGCGGCAAGCGCCAGACAGAGCATCAGCGCACAAAAAATAATATGGCGCATCAGCCAAGCTCCTTGCGCGCGCGCGCAATCGCCTTGCGCACATTGGCCGGCGCCGTGCCGCCAAAACTGGTGCGGCTGGCCACCGAGGCATCGGGCGCCAGCACGGCGCGCGCGGCGGCCGTAATGCGCGGCTCCACCGCCTGCATATCCTTTAGCGGCAGCCGCGTCAGACTCACATGTTTTGCCTCGCACAGCTTGACAATCTTCCCCACAACATGATGCGCCTCACGGAACGGCATATTCAGAGCGCGCACCAGCCAGTCGGCCAGATCAGTTGCCGTGCTATAGCCATCGCCAGCAGCGGCCGCCATTGTCTGACGATGAATGATCAATGATCCGATCATGCCGGTCATAGCGGCAATGCACAGGTTCATGGTGTCTGCGGCGTCAAAAACCTTTTCCTTATCCTCCTGCATGTCCTTGGAATAGGCAAGCGGCAGCCCCTTCATCACGATCAGCAACCCGCTAAGCGCTCCGATGACCCGGCCGGATTTTCCGCGCACTAGTTCGGCGGCGTCAGGGTTGCGCTTTTGCGGCATGATCGAGGAGCCTGTGGAAAAACTATCGGGCAGGCTGACAAAGCCGAACTGCGAAGTTGACCAGAGTACGATTTCTTCCGCCAACCGCGACAGATGCGTGGCGCAGATAGCACTTGCGGCCAGAAATTCAAGCGCGAAATCACGATCCGACACCGCATCCAGCGAATTGCGCATCGGCCCCGCAAAGCCAAGCGCCTTTGCCGTTGCATTGCGGTCAATGGGAAACGGCGTACCCGCCAGCGCGCACGCGCCTAGCGGCGATTCATTCAGCCGTGCGCGCGCATCCTTAAAGCGCGCCACGTCACGGCCAAACATTTCCACATAGGCCATCAGATGATGCCCGAACGTAACCGGTTGCGCGATTTGCAGATGGGTGAAACCAGGCATCAGCGCATCTGCATGCGTCTCTGCGCGGCTCAGCAAGGCGCCGATCAATTCCTTTAACCGGGTGTTCAACGCATCGATTGCTTCGCGCGTCCACAGGCGGAAATCGGTAGCCACCTGATCATTGCGCGAACGCGCCGTGTGCAGCCGCCCGGCGGCGGGGCCGATCAACTCGCTTAGCCGCGCCTCGATATTCAAATGAATATCCTCCAGCGCCTCACTAAAGACGAATTTGCCGCTCACAATCTGCGCCAGGATAGTATCGAGACCGGAATTGATTTTCTTCCCGTCCGCCTTGGTAATAATCTTTTGCGCCACTAGCATGTCGCAATGCGCCCTGGATGCGGCTATATCTTGCGCATACATACGCTTATCAATGCTGATCGAAGCATTGATGCGCGCCATGATGTCAGCAGGCCCTGAGGAAAACCGGCCGCCCCACAGGCTGTTTTTGAGCGCGGCTTTGGGCGCAGTTTTCCGCGCGGTCTTGCGCTTGCTTTGAGTTGGGCGCTTGCTGGTCATCTTACGGCCCTATGGGCAAGTGTGGAGAACGAGATGCGAAATCGCGGATTAATCATGCTTATGCTGGCAGCGGTATACGGTATCGCTGGCGGCGCTGGCAAGGCGGCCTCTGATCCAGCAACGGCGTTCCTCACCGGGCAGGCGCAGAATTTTGTGCTGAACCCGGCGCCTGCGCCATTACCACTGGTGCAGTTTCAGGACGCAACTGGCGCGGCGCATACATTCAGCGAGTTTCAAGGCAAGATCGTTCTAGTCAATCTCTGGGCCACCTGGTGTGTGCCATGCCGCACGGAAATGCCCTCGCTTGAGCGCCTGCAACAGCAGATGGGCGGGGCGGATTTCCAGATAGTGCTGATCAGTCTGGACCGGGCGGGCCATGCCAAGGCGGCGCAGTTTCTGGCCGAAATTGGCGTCCATAACCTCACCACCTATGTGGATCCCTCAGCCAAGGCGGCGCGCACGCTGGGCGCGCTTGGCCTGCCCGCCACCTTATTGCTGAACCGCAAGGGAGATGAGATCGGCCGTATCAACGGCGCGGCCGAATGGGATTCGCCAGAAGTAAAGGCCCTGATCGCGCATTTTCTGGCAAAGAAATAATGGGTAGCCCTGAACCTAAGGATTGGCGAGCGGATCCACTTGCCAGCTCCGGTGATTGAAAGTGAGCTAAGTTCTCATTACGCTTGCTCGTCAATGACCCTACAAGCCACTTGGGGTATCAGACATGGACGGCATCGCCAAAGATACAATAGCTATTCTTCAATTCCTGTTGCCGGGGTTTCCTGGCCGCATGGGTATATTATGGATTTACCTCCTACCCCAAACCTTCGCAATTTGAACGGGTTATTCAAGCCCTGATATTCACATTGCTTATTCAAGCGCTGGTTTTTTCTGAAAAATTGCTGCTACTTAAAATTGGTGAATATTGGCGTATTGGAGTTTGGGATGAGCATGCCTATTTGTTACTTTCCACACTTAGTGCAATCGCAATTGGCATTCTGGTTTCCTATTTTGCGAACAATGATCAATTTCATGCGCTCGCGCGAAAAATTGGCATTACAACGGAAACCTCTTATCCTTCAGAATGGTTTGGGGCATTCCGCAAAAACACAAAAAATGGTGACTATGTCGTTTTGCATCTTAAAGACGGAAGGCGTCTGTACGGGTGGCCGAGTGACTGGCCGTCGGAACCTGAAAATGGTCATTTCGGTCTTACGGAGGCATCATGGATAGTAGACGGAAAAAACTACGATATACCCGGTGTGCGAGCTATTATGATCAATAGCCAGGATGTACAGTGGGTGGAGTTCATGCAGAATATAACCAGTGAGGAGAAAACTGATGGCTAAAGTCTCTACTCCGCCGCCATCGAGACCTTCCAGAGAAGGAGGTCGCGTCAGGGTTCAGGGAGGGGTTAGCCCGAAGCCGGAGAGAGGTAGCTTAAAGCCCCCACCGCCTCGCGATCCGCCGCCGAAAAAAAATGAGTCAGCGCGCTAGAGCGGTATGATTTTAGGTTTGCCCATTGATCCCCTCCCTAACCCTCCCCTTTGCAAGGGGAGGGAACACGAGGGTGCCCCTCCCCAACCCTCCCCCTAAAAGGGGGAGGGTTGGGGAGGGGGTCGGTGGCGTGATTCAACCTAAAATCATCTTGCTCTAAACAGATTTTCG
>CAMTWQ010000069.1:0-7389 GCA_947085465.1 uncultured Alphaproteobacteria bacterium | reverse complement strand
TTCCGATTGCGGCGCTGGGTTATCTGAACCCGATCATCGCGGCGGCGGCGATGGCGCTCAGCTCGCTGTCGGTGATTGTCAACTCGGCAATGCTCAAACGGGTGAGGCTGTCGCTATGACAAACCTTCGATTTCTTGGCGGCGTGGGAACGGTTACCGGATCGAAATATTTGCTCGAAGCTGGCGGGCGCAAAATCCTGATCGATTGCGGGCTGTTTCAGGGGCTCAAGCAATTGCGCCTGCGCAACTGGGACCGGTTTCCCATAGACCCCGCCCAGATTGACATGGTGGTTTTGACCCATGCGCATCTTGATCATTCGGGCTATCTGCCGCTGCTTGTCAAAAACGGCTTCCGGGGACCGGTTTATTGCACGCCGGGCACCCGGGATCTGTGTTCGATCCTGCTGCCGGATTCCGGTTATTTGATGGAACGTGACGCCGAGTTCGCCAACCGGCATGGCTTTTCGAAACACAAACCGGCATATCCTCTGTATACGGAAAAAGACGCCTGGGCCTGTCTTGAACAGATCGCGCCAAAAAACTTTAATGAACGCTTTGAGGTTGCGCCTGAGATGCATGTCCAGTTTCACCGGGCGGGGCATATTCTCGGCGCATCAATTGTGGAAATCAGTATCGGCGAAACCAGGCTGGTGTTTTCCGGCGATCTTGGAAGATCGGGCGACCCGGTCATGTATGATCCCGCGCCCATGCGGCGGGCGGACTATCTGGTGGTTGAATCAACCTATGGCGACCGCGTACATGAGCCGTCTGATCCGCAGGATGCACTGGCGGAAGTGATCACCCGCACCGCGCAGCGCGGCGGCGTGGTGCTGATCCCGGCCTTTGCCGTGGGGCGCGCGCAGATGCTTTTGTACCATCTGGAACAGCTCAAGCGCGCGGGGCGTATTCCTGACCTGCCGGTCTATCTCGACAGCCCGATGGCGGTGAACGCCAGCGATGTATTTTGCGAGCGTTTTGATGATCACCGGTTAACACAGGAACAGTGCCGCCGGGTCTGTGACGTGGCGCATTATGTGCGGGATGCGGAAGAGTCAAAAAATCTTGACCGGGACAAGATGCCAAAGGTTATTCTTTCCGCCAGCGGCATGGCGACGGGAGGCCGCGTGCTGCACCACCTAAAGGCTTTTGCGCCCGATGCGCGCAACACGATTCTGTTTGCGGGCTACCAGGCGGCGGGAACCAGAGGCGCGGCTATGGTGGCGGGCGCGGAAGCCGTCAAAATCCATGGCGCCTATGTGCCGATCAAGGCCGAGGTGGAAAATCTGAGGATGCTTTCAGCCCATGCCGACCGCACGGAAATCCTGACCTGGCTCAAGCATTTCGAGAAACCGCCGCGAATGACATTTATTACGCATGGCGAACCGGTGGCGTCCGACGCCCTGCGCCATGCCATCGAGGAGCAGCTTAACTGGACAACGCATGTGCCCGAGCATATGGAGCGCGTAACGCTGGAAGCATCATGAGTAAGCGAAAGTCTCATTCCGAAGCTGCCCAGTCCTCTACGCTGCGCCCGCGCCGGCTTGGCATCGACACCCATCAGGAGCCTGTCGTGTATATGCGGGCCGATTGCCATATCTGCCGCTCGGAAGGTTTCACCGCGCAGGCGCGCATTCAGGTGAGCGCCAACGGTCAGAGCATTATTGCATCACTCTGCACAGTTTCAGGCGACCTGATCGCGCCTGGAGAGGCGGGCCTGTCCGAAAGCGCATGGCGGCTGCTTGGCGCTGCAGAAGGCGGCGAGATATCGTTTGCGCATCCGCCGCTGGTTGACTCGCTAGGCCTGATGCGCGGCAAGATCTATGGGCAACGCCTTACGACGCGCTCGGCGCAGCACATCATCGAGGACATTGTCGCTGGCCGCTATGCGGACGTGCACTTGTCCGCCTTTATCACCGCCTGTTCCGGCCGCGCTCTTGACCGTAACGAGATGGTGGCGCTGACCAAGGCGATGGTTACAACTGGAAGCAGCCTGGATTGGGGCGATCAGCCGATTGCTGACAAGCACTGTATTGGCGGCCTGCCCGGCAACCGCACGACGCCCATTGTGGTGGCCATCGCCGCCGCCTGTGGGTTGATAATTCCAAAAACCTCTTCGCGGGCGATCACCTCTCCGGCGGGAACAGCGGACACCATGGAGACATTGACCAATGTCGATCTGGATGTGCCCACCATGCGCCGCGTGGTGGAACGCGAAGGTGGCTGCATGGTCTGGGGCGGGGCGGTTGATCTTAGCCCCGCTGACGATATTTTAATCCGGGTGGAACGCCTGCTTGATGTTGACAGTGAAGGCCAGCTCGTAGCTTCGGTTTTGTCCAAGAAGATTGCTGCGGGCGCTACCCATGTGGTGCTCGACCTTCCGGTTGGGCCAACGGCGAAACTCAGAAGCCCAACGGACGCGCATCATCTGACGAACGCGCTGCGCAGCGTCGCCGGGACCATGGGCCTGCAAGTGCGCGTAATGCTGACCGACGGCACACAGCCGGTTGGCCATGGCATTGGCCCCGCATTGGAAGCGCATGACGTGCTGGCGGTGCTGCGCAATGATCCGGCAGCGCCACAGGATCTGCGTAAGCGCGCCATCGATCTGGCAGCAAGCCTGCTGGAACTGGTGCTGCAACTTTCCGCAAGAGACGCTTTGGCCAAAGCCAGCGCGGCATTGGACGATGGCGACGCATGGCGCAAGTTCGAGGCGATCTGCCATGCACAGGGCGGATTGCGCGAACCGCCTGTGGCTGCCCACACACACCCGGTTGTAGCGGCGCATTCGGGCAAGGTGGTGAATATTGATAATCGCGTGCTGGCGAAAATCGCCAAGCTGGCCGGCGCGCCAGGCGCCAAAGCCGCTGGGCTGGCGTTTCACGCGCCGCTAGGCACACAGGTTGAGAAAGGCGCGCCGCTCTATACGGTGCATGCAGAATCCCGTGGCGAGCTTGCCTATACGCTGGACTATGCCGCCAGCCATCCCGGCGTCATCAAGCTGGAGGCCGACGCATGAGGCCACTGCTGTTGGCCTTTCCCGGAAATGAAGTGATTGGCGTAAGCCTCGCAGCGGCGCTTGCTACGGAATATACCGTTCCTGAAATCCATCACTTTCCGGATGGCGAAACATATGTGCGTCTTAATGCAGATATAAAGGCGCGCGACATCATCCTGGTGTGCAGCCTCGATAAACCGGACCCGAAATTTCTGCCCTTGATCTTTCTGGCAGAGACGGCAAGAGAATTGGGAGCGCGTTCGGTGGGGCTGATCTGTCCTTATCTTGCCTATATGCGGCAGGACGCAAGGTTCAAACCCGGCGAGGGGATTACGTCCGTCTATTTCGCCAGGGCGCTGGGCCAGCATTTCAACTGGCTGGTCACCGTGGACCCGCACCTGCATCGCCGCAAAAGCCTGTCAGAAATATACACGATACCGGCTGTCGCCGTACATGCGGGATCGGCCATCGCCGCCTGGGTGCGTGATAACGTGCCGATGCCGCTGATTGTCGGGCCCGACAGTGAAAGTGCGCAATGGGTGGCCGAAGTGGCGCGCGGCGCCAATGCGCCTTTTATCGTGCTGGAAAAACACCGGTACGGCGACCGCGCGGTCGAGGTGTCGGCACCGGATATGCGCCCGTGGCGCGACCGCACGCCGGTGCTGGTGGATGATATTATCTCGACTGCGCAGACATTGATAAAATCAAGTCTCAGCCTGCAAGCGGCGGGGGCGTCCAGCATTATCGTCGTGGGCATCCACGGTCTGTTCGCCGGCCGGGCCTATAATGAGTTAAGCGCGTCTGGTGTTCAGAAAATCGTTACCTGCAACACTGTCGCGCATCCGAGCAACGCCATTGATGTCACGGCTTTTCTAGCGGGCGCAGTAGAAGAATTAATGCGAGCACACCAAAGCAGCTTCAGTTGACGAAGATCAAGGGATGGATTTTACGCAATGATTAAAGTGATGCGATGGGTGCGTTAAGCGACGGGCGTTCAAAGATTATAGACATGGTGGCGATCATGCAACTTTACACAGTCTTGAAACCTTATCTCATATTGTTTGGCCTTATCCTGTTCATGCCCATTGCAGATTATGCCGTGGGCCAAACTCCTGCGCTGGAGCATGGTAAAAAAATGCATGCCATGCAGGAAGACATGCATCAGATGGAAAAGGATATTGAGGCGCATCTGGCCATGCAGCATTGCATGCCGGATATGAAGGCGCACTGCCAGGAAATCGCCGATCTGGAATATATGGAGAGACGCACGAAGCTGATGCGCACTTACATGCAATATTGCGCGGTAGACGAAAAAGATTGCCGCATGCCGGAAATGAGCGGCGAGATGAAGGCCATGCGTGAGCGGTTGGACGCGCTGAGCCTTGAAATGATGCCGCCCGGCGGTTTGCAAAATAGTATCCAGGAGACACCCCATGCCCCGGAAAAATGATCCTGCACATCATAATGGCGCAAGCTGGCTGTTTTCGCGCGCTGGCATCGCGATGCTGGTTGCGCTGCCGATTCTGGGATTGCTGATCTTCACCGGTCATGGGTTGCATGTGCTTGGATGGCTGCCTTACCTGCTGATCCTGGCCTGTCCATTGATGCATTTTTTCATGCATGGTGGGCATGGCAGGCATAACCACAAGGAGGAGCGCTAGTCATGGATCATGCACAGGACGTGCCCGCCTATGGATTATGGGGACTGGCGATCCTCAATTCAGTGATTTTCATCGGCTTCGCATTCAGTTTTTTCAAACCGAAAACCACAACCGACTGGCGCTCGTTTGGCGCTTTCAGTTCTTTTCTGGTTGCGCTGTTTGTGGAGATGTACGGATTTCCCCTGACGATCTATGTTTTTTCCGGCTGGCTGCAATCGCGCTATCCGGAAGTTAACTGGTTATCGCATGATGCCGGACATTTGCTGGAGGAGTTGTTCGGCTGGAGGGCTAACCCGCATTTCGGGCCTTTCCACGTCCTGAGTTTCGTGTTTATCGGCGGCGGGTTTATGCTGATCTCTGCGGGCTGGAAGGTGCTGTACGAGGCGCAGCGTCAGCACAGGCTTGCCGCCACGGGCGTCTATGCCTGGATCCGGCACCCGCAATATGTGGGATTCGTGCTGATCATGTTTGGCTTCTTGCTGCAATGGCCGACCCTGCTCACCCTCGCAATGTTCCCGGTGCTCGCCTTCATGTATGTGCGCCTGGCGGTGATCGAGGAACGCAAAGCGTTGGCTGAGTTCGGAGAACCCTATAAGCGCTATATGCTGGATGTCCCAGGCTTCATTCCACGGCTTGGCGGCCCGAGAAGCAAACGAGCCTAAGGGCGTATAAGAAGAGACGCATGAAAATAAAACGCGCCCCTCGCAAAAGCAGATAAGAATTGATGAGCGATACCATCTACACGGCAAAAGCGCTGACCAAGATTTATACCTCTGGCGAGGTTGAAGTGCGCGCACTACGCGAAGTCGACCTTGAGATATGGGCTGGTGAAGTGGTGGTATTGCTCGGCCCCTCCGGCAGCGGGAAATCGACTTTGCTGAATATCATGGGCGGCATCGATCATGCGACACACGGGCGTCTGTTTTTCAAGGATATTGAGCTGAGCGCGCTCGATGAACGGCGGCTGACGGATTATCGCCGCAAACATGTCGGCTTTGTGTTTCAGTTTTATAATTTGATCCCCAGCCTCACCGCCTATGAAAATGTCGCGCTGGTCACCGAAATTGCCGAAAATCCGATGCGCCCGGACGAGGCGCTGGCGCATGTCGGGCTTCAAGACCGGATGCATCATTTCCCAGCCCAACTGTCGGGCGGCGAGCAGCAGCGTGTCGCCATCGCGCGCGCTATCGCCAAGCGACCCGAAGTGCTGCTGTGTGATGAACCAACAGGCGCGCTTGATTCCAAAACCGGAATTAAAGTGATTGAAGCGCTGCTGGCGATTAATGAGCAGCTTGGCACGACGACGCTCATCATTACGCATAATGCCAGCATTCAGGATGTTGCGGACCGGGTGTTGTTCTTCGCGGATGGGCAAATTTCTAAAATTCGCAAAAATGCGACGCGGCGTCCTGCGTCGGAAATTAGCTGGTAAGTCCTGTGCGCACACTTGACCGCAAATTGCTTCGGGATATCAGGCGGCTCTGGGCCCAGGTGCTGGCCATCGCGCTGGTGATTGCCGGTGGCGTGGCCTCGCTGGTGATGGCTGTTGGGTCTTACCGCTCGCTTGAGGAAACACGCACCGCCTATTACGAACGTCACCAGTTTGCAGATGTGTTCGCCAATGTGCGCCGCGCGCCGAAGACGTTGGCGGCCCGGATCGCGGAAATTCCCGGCGTCGCCGCAGTGGACACGCGCATCGCCAAACTTGCGCTGCTCGATATTCCAAACTTCAGCCAGCCCGCGACGGGACAATTCATTTCGCTGCCCGAAAGCGGCCAACCCGCGCTCAACCGCCTGCATGTCCGGATAGGCAGACTGCCCGAACCTGGCAGTCTGGAAGAGGTCGCCGTCAACGAGAACTTCGCCAATGCGCACGCCTTTAGGCCGGGGTCACGCTTTTCGGCACTATTGAACGGCCGCAAACGCGAGCTTGTGGTGACCGGCGTAGTTCTTTCACCCGAATTCATTTATGCGATCGGACCGGGCGACATGATGGTGCCAGACGACCGCCGTTTTGGAATCATCTGGATGTCTGAGCGGGCGCTGGCCAATGTGTATGATCTTGAAGACGCATTTTCCTCGGTTGCCCTCAAACTCTCGCGCGACGCCTCCGAACCAGAGGTGATCGACCGCCTCGACGCGCTGCTCGACCGTTACGGAGGACGCGCGGCGTATGGCCGCAAGAATCAGGCCTCGCATGAGTTTCTGGACCACGAGCTGGACATGCTCAATAATATGAGCCGCACCCTGCCGCCGATTTTTCTTCTGGTTGCGGCGTTTCTGGTCAATCTCACGCTGAGCCGGCTGGTGGCGCTGGAGCGCGAACAGATCGGGCTGCTGAAGGCGGTGGGGTATGGCAGCCTTGCCATCGCGTCGCACTATATCAAATTTGTCATTGTCATTGTTCTGATCGGTGTGGCTATTGGCGGCGTGGCTGGCGCCTGGCTTGGCATTTTGGTCACAAAACTGTTCGGCGATTTTTTCCGTTTTCCGTTTCTGGTGTTTATTCAGAACCCTGATCTCTATGTCATGGCTGGCGGATTGAGTCTCGCTGCCGCCATCCTAGGCGCTGGCCGGGTGCTGCGCGATGTTGTGAGGCTGGCGCCCGCCGTTGCCATGCAGCCGCCTGCGCCTCCGGTGTTCCGGCACTTTTTACCCGCACGGTTTGCGCTGGGCAGGTTTGTGTCGCAACCGGTCATGATGATGCTGCGCAATATTGGGCATCATCCGTTCC
>CAMTWQ010000068.1:0-13969 GCA_947085465.1 uncultured Alphaproteobacteria bacterium | reverse complement strand
CAAGTTCGCACTCGCCGCCCGCGAACGCATCCGTCTTCCCGGCGGCGGCTATCGCCGTGATCACCTGCGGGCGCTGGCGTGAGCCGCGTGGAGGTCAATGACGGCGAAGTCCGCATCATGGGATCGAAGAGCGACTTGCTGCGGACGCTTGCCGCCGCAGGCGGCGCGGGAACGGCGGTGGGCATAGTGCCCAGCTTTGTTTGAGCGACCCGAGACATAGGTGACATTTCGTACCGGACACATGGGTTACACTTTTTGCTTGTTTTGACAAGCAGGAGGTGGAGATGCCGTGGAGTGAGAGTTCGGTTATGGATGAACGTCTTCGATTTGTCGCCCGTTTGCTGGAGGGAGAGCAGATGGCTTTGCTGTGCCGGGAGTTCGGAATCTCGCGCAAGACCGGTTACAAGATATTTGACCGTTATAAGGAACACGGCCTTGACGCGCTGACGGATCGCTCGCGGCGGCCTGTGCGCTACGCCAACCAACTGCCCCAGCAAGTGGAAGCCGCCATTGTTAGCTTCAAGCGCGAGAAGCCGCATTGGGGCGCCCGCAAGATCCGCGAACTGCTGCTGCGCCGTCTGCCTGGCGAGATCAGGGTTCCCGCCAAAAGCACCATCCACGCCGTGCTGGATCGCCATGGTCTGGTTAAACGCATGGGGCGCAAGCGTGGCCGCGCCCACGGCACCCCGCTGTCGCCGGGACAAAACCCCAACGCCCTATGGTGCGCCGACTACAAGGGCGAGTTCCTGCTGGGTAATCAAAAATACTGCTATCCCCTGACCGTCACTGATCATGCCTCGCGCTATCTGCTGTTGTGTGAAGCCCCCGAATCCACCAGGCAAGACCTGGCCTTCACCGCTTTTGAACGCCTGTTCAAGGAACGCGGTCTGCCTTCGGGAATCCGTTCCGACAACGGCGTGCCCTTCGCCTCCGCCAACGCGCTGTTCAACCTCTCCAGGCTCTCCGTCTGGTGGCTGCGGCTTGGCATCAACATCGAACGCATCAAACCCGGCAACCCGCAGCAAAACGGACGTCACGAGCGCATGCACCTGACCCTCAAAAAAGAAGCCACCCGCCCGCCGGGCATGAACAGCCTGCAACAGCAGGCAACCTTCGATGGCTTCGTGCAAGAGTTTAACTTTGAGCGCCCGCATGAGGCCCTGAACATGAAGTGCCCCGCCGAAGTCTACACGCCGGCAACGCGCGTATATAACGGCCTGCCAGAGCTGCATTACCCCTTCCATGACAGGCCAGTCCTGGTCACCGCCTGCGGAAGAATCTGCATTTATCGCAAAAAGATAAACATCAGCACAGCCCTTGCCGGGCAAAGTCTTGGCATCAAGGAAGTTGACGAGGGCATTTGGCTGGTGAGTTTTATGGACTATGATCTGGGGTATATCGATCTGGAGCAACGTACCCTGCAACCAATAGACAACCCCTTTGGCCCGGGGGTGTCACCTACCTTGTCCCCCATAGCTTTAGCGACGGGGGATGTCTTAGGTACATTATGTTACCTATGTGTCCGGTATGGACAGTTTCCAATTGGCGGAGAGGGTGGGATTCGAACCCACGAGACGATTCGTCACCGTCTACACACTTTCCAGGCGTGCGCCTTCGACCACTCGGCCACCTCTCCACACGCTGCCGCGCAAAGCCTGTGCGCGGCGCACTATACTGGGTGCGGGCGGGGAAGCAACTGCGGTTATTCTTGGCTAAGCGAGGCTTGGCGCTTCATCTCACCCCAAAGCGCGCTAAGCCCTTCGCGGTAGCTGGGATAGATGAGATTCACCCCCAGTTCGCGCTTAATGCGCGCATTGCGCACCCGGCGGCACTCCAGATAAAAACTTCGCGCCATGGGGCTCATCTCCGCCTGGGCCAGGGCATAGGGAATGAGCGGCGGCGGCGTAACGCCCGTAAGCTGGCAGGCATAGGCGGTTACGGCAGCGCTTTCGGCAGGTTCGTCATCGCAGACATTATAAATGGCGCCCGGATTGGGCCGCTGCATCGAGGCCTGCAGAACAGCGGCGATATCCGCCACATGAATACGGGAAAATACATGGCCCGGCCTATCGATGCGCCGTGCTGCGCCCGATAACACATCAACAAGGCCGTTGCGCCCCGGGCCATAAATGCCGGCTAGACGAAAAACATGCACCGGCAGACCATGGGTGGCGTGCAACGCCAGCCAGTCTGTTTCTGCGCTCGCGCGCCATGTACTACGCCCTGGATTAGGCCTTGGGGCATCGTTCTCATCCACCCAGCCGCCATCACGGTTGCCGTAAACCCCGGTGCTGGACAAATAGCCGATCCAACTGAATTGCCCCGATCGCCGGATGATCTCCGCCGCGCAGGCGCGCAACACCGGATCGCCGTTCGCGTCCGGCGGCGCGCTGATCAATAGATGCGTTACGTCATCCAGTGCAGGGGTAGGAAGCGGATGTGTGTCATCAAACACAAACAGGCCAGCCTTATCAGCGTCCAACTCCCGGTGCGTGCCGGACACACGCCACCCGGGAATCGCGCGCAACTGCGCCGCCAGCGCCTGGGCGCTATAGCCAAAACCGAAACAAAACAACTTATTGCTCACCAGCGTCTCGCATGTTGCGCACCACATAGGCTATCCTTTACACCTAAAAAACATGAGCCGAAATCAGCAACTGGCGCGCACGATCCTGATTCTATGCGCGCTTGAACTTTTCCTTTATCCGCGCAGCTCATTGGCGCAGAGCGACGCCGCCGAGGCGGCGCAGTACCGCGCCTGCCTGGCGCGGGCAGCCGAGAATCCCGACGCGGCGTTTGATCAGGCGCTAGAGTGGCGAGATCGCGGTGGGGGCGCGCCAGCCGTTCATTGCTCGGCGCTTGCCCTGGTGGCGCTTGGCAAGCATGAGGAGGCCGCCACGCGGCTAGAGGCGCTGGCGCAGACGCCGGGCGGCGCGGTCATGGCCGCTGATCTGTATGTCCAGGCGGGCAATGCCTGGCTGCTTGCCGGGCGGATGCAAAAAGCCTATTCGGCGTTCAGCGCCGCATTGGCGCAGATGCCGCAAACCCAGCAAGACGCGGGGGAGGAGACGCTGGCCCCCGCTAATCTGGCGGACGTGCTGATCGACCGTTCCCGCGCTCTGGCGGGGCTTGCCGATTGGCCAGCGGCGGAGCGCGATCTCAACCGCGCCCTGACCCATGATCCCGAGCGTAGCGACGCCTATGTGTTTCGCGCCACGGCGCGGCGCTATCAGGACAAACGCACACTGGCGCTGGAGGATCTGGAACTGGCGCTGGCGTTGGCGCCCGGTGATGCGGGGGCGCTGCTGGAGCGTGGCATAGTATTCCGGCTGGATGGCAAAATAGCAGCAGCGCGCGCCGACTGGCTGGCGATCATCACGACCAGCCCGGAAAGCGAAGCGGCCAGGGCGGCGCAACAGAATTTGCAGATGCTGGATTTGAAACCGGAGTGAACTGGCGGATACCGTACGCCGCTCCTGCCGCGCAACTTGATTAGGCGGCATTAACAGATAATATATCGGAACAGATGACTGGAATCGGAAATTTCCCCCAGCTCTTTTGAGTGCGGGGATGAGCGATGGAGTTCAGCGGCGCCATGCGTGCAGAAGATAGAGAAGACACCGTATCTAACACTGCGGCCTGGTACCGGGAATACTATGCCAGAAAAGGGGATGATCGAAACGACCCAATCGCGAACACGGGCGCGCGCTGGCAGGGTATTTCTAGACTATGCCTGTGGCGATGGCGCCCATGCCATCAGAGCAGCCAAGTCGGGCGCGGGATTAGCTATTGGCATCGATATCAGTGATGTCTCGATACGAAATTGCAAGGTAAATGCGAAAGAAGCTGGGGTCGCTGACACCTGCTATTTCGTTCAGGCGGACGCTGAGAATACCAAGTTGCCCGACAACTCAATTGACAGCGTCATTTGCTCTGGAATGCTGCACCATTTAGACCTCTCCTTCGCGTTTCCAGAACTGCGCAGAATCTTGAAGCCGGGCGGGATTATATTAGCCGCTGAGGCGCTTGATTATAATCCAGCGATCAAGCTTTACCGGATGCTAACGCCGCAAATGCGGACGGATTGGGAAAAGGCGCATATCCTATCCCTGCGCGATGTAACATTCGCCTCGCGTTTCTTCGAGGTAGGCCAGATTCGTTACTGGCACGTCACGAGTTATCTTGGCGGCAAATTTCCTGTTCTACTGCCCTTTCTTGAAAGGCTAGACGTGGTTTTAACCAAAACCAAATTCATTCAATTGATGGCCTGGATTTTCACGTTTGAGCTCATCAAACCAGCAACTTCCAAATAATATTTTGGCCGGCCGCCATTTAATTGACGCTGCGCGCTTTCTCATACCAGACCCCGTTATAAAATATCAGGGTAAGCGTATCCAGATTGCTGCCGGCAAAGTTCGCCGCGCCCGCAAGCTTCATGGTGGCGCTGTTGACGAAGGTTAGGTAGTTGCTAGTGAACAGGATGGTCACGGTCTCAATACAGTTGCGCACCGAAACGCCATGATGGTTCGATCCCTTGCTGTTGCCCAGCACCTTGCACCGGATTATCTTGCCGCGCGCGCCGCCAAAGAACGCGAACGCGCCGCTTTGTGCTCCAGTCTCCGTCGCCATACAGTCCAGAGCAATGCACTCAATAAAATGGATGTCATTGCCTTCGCTGGTCATGCTGGTAGTGAAGGCCAGCGCCGCCGACTGGCTCCGACACCGCCGATCCCTGCAATTCGAAATCCTCCAGCAGCGGATAGAGCGCTCGTGCCTTGATAGCGATGGAGCATAATACGCCGTTTGTGGATGTCAGCCGTATCTGGCTGCCCCATCCCATGCCCGCAAGGCGCTGACGGCTGGTTCGCATCACAAGCGGCCCATCGATCAGGCCAAGCCCGCGCGGGATCAGCAAATCCTCGCCGCTGTCCAGCGCCGACTGGATGGCAGCTCTGTCATTCGTCACGCCATCAAATTTCGCGCCGAAGTCTTTGAGATTAACCAGGTCTGCGTTCTTCTGGTGCTGTGTCCGCGCGACGCCGCCAGCAAGGATATTTTTCACCCCGACCAGCGCATCGCCAAGCGCCGTATCCGTGGTGTTGGCAAGGTCTGGCGTACTATCTACTGGATCACGGGTGTAAACCGGAACATCAGCAGATGTTGTCAGCGCCACTTTGTAATAAAGCGCAGGCGATAGCCATATTTCCGCAACTGGGCGGCCTGCGCTATTCAGCAGAATGGGGTTTGCGTTCAGGACAGTGAGGGCCTTGTCGGACCAAGTGTTTTGCGGCGTCGTGGCGCCGGTGGCGTAAAAGTATAATTTGCCGCCGGAAAGCGGAACGCCAGCGCTATCGAACAACGGGCTTGCCGGGTCAATGAAACGGCCCATTCTGCGGCTCCATAACATTGCCAGGCTGCACAGGCCTAAATGAACAGGGATGCTGCCCGTAGTCTGATGCTGAAAGCGGCCTGAGTCAATTGCAATGGCCGCCGCCAATGGCCGCCGCCATGATGCACGGGCACTTGGAAACGCTTTAATTCTGCCCTACCCCTCCCGTAAATACATGATGTTTTTAGTCACTTACCACCGGTTTTTGGCGCGCTGGCGGCGCGCTCGGCCATGCGGCCGGATTCCTCCATCATCTCCACCGATTGCATCCGTTTGAACGCTGCGTCGGTAATGATATCCGATGCGCCCAGATCGCAATCCCTGAGCGCCGCCGGATCTTCCAGTTTTACGCAATCCTTTTGCATGTTTTGCCCCTGCGCCATTTGCTGTTCCGCCTGAGCTGCAAGCTCTTCACCCTGATAGCGCAGGCGGGTGCTTTCACAGGTGTAAAATTTGGCCTTCGGCATTTTCGCCGCATCGCAGCCAAAGCCGGCGTTGTCCGTTTTATCTGCTGCGTAAGCCGGCGCGCTGATGGCCCAGAGGCATAACACGAGCATGGCGTGTGTGGCGGCAAAGGCGGTTACAAATTTTTTGCTCACGTGCCTATCCTGTCATTTTCACTGTTTATTTGCTGGACGGTGCGTATAGTGCCGCCATTCAGGAGGACAAGGTAATGGGCGATTTGGATTATCTCAATGAAATACGCGCGCGCGGCGGCTTGATGATGGGCGTTGTCCCGCATTCCCGCGCACTTGGCATGCGGCTGGTGGATGTGGCGCAGGACGCCGCCATCATCATGGTTCCGTACAGGCCGGAATTGGTTGGCAATCCTGACACCGGCGTTATTCATGGCGGCGTGATCACCTCGATCCTCGATAACGCCTCTGGGCTTTCGGTTGGCTGCCACATGGGCGAGCGCAAGGCGATGGCGACGCTCGATCTGCGCATTGATTACATGCATCCAGCGACGCCCGGCGAAGATGTGTACGCGCGCGCCGAATGCTACAAGGTCACTAACAATGTCGCGTTTGTGCGCGGCGCCGCCTATCATCTCAAAGACGGCGCTCACGAGCTTGCTGATCCGATCGCCACCTGTGTTGCGACGTTTTTGCTCACCGGCGGCCCGGTCCCCGACATCGACACCATGCTGGCGCTGGCGGCGGCAGGCGGGCGCCCGAATGAGGGGGCGCGCTAATGGAGGCGCTGCGCCAGTTACGCCAAAACATGGACGAAAAGCATCTAAAGGCGCTGATCGAAGCGATACCCTATGCAAAATTCTTGCGTATCGACGCCGAGCTGCGCGGCGATGAATTGACCACCATCCTGCGCTATCACAATGATCTGGTCGGCAATATGATGTTGCCGGCCATTCATGGCGGCGTTATTGGCGGCTTCCTGGAAATGGCGATGATCATTCATCTCGCCTGGGTTGGCGGCACGGAGTATTTGCCGCGCCCGATCGATGTCAGCATTGATTATCTGCGCTCCGGCCGGCCGTTTGACACCTTTGCCCGCGGCACGGTGACCAAGCACGGGCGGCGCGTCGCCAATGTGCGGGTGGAAGCCTGGCAGGAAAGCCGGGATAAACCCATCGCCGCCGCCCACGGTCATTTCCGCGTCAAGGATGATGAGGAATAGGCCGGTGCTGGCTTAAAGAATATCCAGCACCGCTTCCGGCGGGCGGCCAATCGCCGCCTTGCCATTGGCGGTAACGATGGGGCGCTCAATCAACACCGGATGCTTGATCATCGCATCGATAAGTTGCGCACGGGTTTTTGATTGATCGTCCAGATTTTGCTCTCTATACGGAGCTTCCTGCTTGCGCATCACATCGCGCGGCGCACGCCCCAGCATTTTCAATATGGCGTCGAGCTCGACGGCCGACGGCGGGTTTTGCAGATATTCGATCACCTGCGGGGCCGCGCCGCGCTCCTGCAATAACGCCAAAGTCTGGCGCGATTTGCTGCAACGCGGATTGTGATAGATTTTCACGGGCATTTTGGCTCCTTTCAGGCGTCAGCTCCAACGGCGTCACTGACATGGGCGAATCCGTCTTTCGCCAGTAACTCCGCCAGTTCAATGGCAATGGCGCGCGCCAGGCCGGGGCCTGCAAAGGTCATGGCCGTATATAGCTGAACCAGCGACGCGCCAGCGCGGATCTTAGCATAGGCGTCGCGTCCACTGGAAATACCGCCAACGCCGATCAGCGGCAGTTTACCGCCGGATATCCGGTACGCATCGCGCAATATTGCGGTTGAGCTGGCGTAAAGCGGCCGGCCGGAAAGCCCGCCCTGCTCATGGCGGTTCGGGCTTTTCAGCCCCTCGCGCGCGCCAAGCGTCGTGTTGGAGATAATCAGCCCGTCAATGCCACAGTCCAAGGCCACCTCCACTACATCGCGTAAAGCGTATTCATCCAGATCCGGAGCGATTTTAAGCAGTAGCGGCGGCTTGATGGAAGCGGCGGCGCGCGCCGTCCTTAATTTCTCTAATAATGTTTGCAGCGCCTCACGCGCCTGTAAATCACGCAGGCCCGGCGTGTTCGGCGAAGACACATTGACGGCGAGATAATCCGCCAGCCCGAGCAGCGCCGTAAAGCCGCTAAGATAATCAGCCATGCGATCCGCGCTATCCTTGTTCGCGCCAATGTTCGCGCCGATAATGCCGGGCTGCTTGCGGCGCGCCGCGAGCCGGGCCTTGTATGCGTCGAGGCCGTGGTTGTTGAAACCCAGCCGGTTGATGATCGCGGCGTCTTGCGTCAGGCGGAATATGCGCGGGCGCGGGTTACCCGCCTGCGGCAGTGGCGTCACCGTGCCGGTCTCGACAAATCCGAAACCCATGCGCAGCATGGCGTCGGGAACTTCCGCATTCTTGTCGAAACCCGCCGCAAGCCCGATCGGGTTGGGGAATGTAAGGCCAAAGGCCTGGGTGCGCAGAACAGACAGTCTGGGAACAATTTGGCGCGGGCCAAAGCCCCATTTTAGCGCTTGCAGCGTGATCCCATGGGCGGTCTCGGCATCAAACAAAAGCCGGAGCAGATTTCCGGCAAAGCGGTAGAGCGTGGCCATTTAATGCGCGATCTCCGCTGGAAATTTGTGGCTGCCGTTTGCCATCAGCGGCAATGGTTGCACCTGAACTATCTGATTAAGCGCCAATACGCCATATAGGTGCGGAAACAGCTCTCCGCCGCGCGAGGGTTCATAGCGTAATGCGGCGCCCATTCCTGCTGTTGTAACGCTCAGTAAAAGCAAGTCCGCAGCGTGTGCATAATGCCGCCTCGCCGTTTCAACCACTTGAAATTTAGTAGAAAAATGGATGAAGCCATCCGCCAGATCTATGGGGGAGCCCGCCAGTTCGCCGGACGCCTGGGCGGCTGCCCATTCGGGCTTACGCAAAATTTTATATATCAACGGCATTATTTTTGCCCATCCTGCTCAAAAGCACTTCACATTATGCCAGCTATAAGCTATATTTCCTATATCATGAAAATCGTCATATAACCATGCTAACACATAAGCAAGTTTGGGACGGCATTGACGCGCTGGCCAGCGCGCACGGACTTTCTGTGTCTGGGCTGGCTAAGCGCGCCGGTCTCGATTCCACAATTTTTAATCGCTCAAAACGCATTCACAGTGGCAAGCCGCGCTGGCCCAGCACTGAGAGCTTGTCGCGGATACTTGAGGTTACTAACACCTCGATGGCGGATTTTGCGGCGCTTATTACGCCAGAGGCGAATGCGCCGCCGCGTGGATCACGACCGATCCCGGTGCTTGGCTTTGCCCAGGCGGGCAGCCAAGGCTTTTTTGACGATGCCGGATTTCCCGTTGGCAGCGGCTGGGACACGGTGAACTTTCCCGATAATGGCGATGAAAACGCCTATGCGCTGGAGATCAATGGGGAAAGCATGTTGCCGGTTTTCCGCGAAGGCGATGTGATTATCGTTTCACCCAACGCGGACGTGCGGCGGGGTGATCGGGTGGTGGCGAAAACCCGCGACGGGGAGGTGATGGTTAAGCAATTGCAGCGCAGGACGGCCACCACGGTTGAGTTGATCTCGTTTAATCCAGAGTTTCCCATGCGGGTCATTGCATTGAGCGAGCTAAATTGGATCGCCCGGATTGCATGGGCTTCACAATAGGGGGCTTCACAGTAGGGAATTAGCTCTTGGGCTTGCGCGCGTCCGGCCATGCGCCAGCCAGCAATGTGGTCGTCGATACGCCGATCGCAACCAGTTGCCCTGACGGGCCAGGGGTGCGCACCTCAATCCGGGTCGAGGCGATGCCGCGCGAGATATATTCCAGCCGGCACGCCGAGACCATAGTCTTTGGCAATGGCGGCTCAGAGCAAAAGCGCAACGTCAAATCCGGATTAGGGATGGGGATCGGCTTGCCGCCCATGGCGCTGCCGACCGGCGGGCCAACCGAAATATCCGCCGCGATGCAGGCGGCCTCGGCACAGGTGCCTGGCTCATCCCACAGCACTTTCACCTCTGTGGCGTAGCCACGCGCGCCTGTGCCGGTCAGGCGTGGCCCAAAGGTGTCAATTAGCGGCACTTCCACCCCGCTTGCGGGTTTGGCCCATGGCTTGCCAGCGTCATATGCGGTCCAGCCTTCCGGCGCGCCGCCGAATCCCGCATGCTCAAACGGCTCCAGCGCCTTTAGATTGGCCATGCTGACCGTGGCGCGGGTGCATAATTTGCCGCGAGTATCGAAAATATCAACGCTGACAACCGACAATGTGCGCCCCTCATGCAGCACGGCAGGAACCACGTTGGCCGCGCCTTCCGTCAGTCCACGGATAAATCGCACATCCAGCCCGGCAGGAGCGCGGCCAGGCGCCACCAGGCGCGCCGCCGCCACGCAGGTGGCCCCAACCACGCCGCCATTGGCGCCGCCAAATGCGCCATGCAGCTCACGCCCCAGATCAAATGTCCATGCGCCGTCTGCCGCGGGCGTTCCGCGCAGAAATTCCAATACCTTCATTGGTGCTCTCTCCTGATCCCAAGCCAATATCCATAGCTCATATTATAACCCGCGCGGCGCAAAAAAAACCTGTAATGGCGCAGTTATTTTTCTATACTGCTCAAAGCGCATCATTATTTTCCGCAACAGGAGCAAGAATATGGCCGACGACGTAATTTCTCCCAGCCTGGTTGGGCAGGATTTTGGCTCAACCACACGGAGCTGGAACGATAATCAGACCATGCTGTATGCGGCGGGCGTCGGCGCCATGCCTGATAAGGAACTGGATTTTCTGTATGAAGGGCGCGGGCCAAAGGTGCTGCCGACCTATGCGGTGATCCCTGGCATGTGGGCGATGGGCAATATCGGCAAATACATCAAAATGCCGATCGCGCGCATGTTGCATGGAGAACAGTCAGTGGAATTGTTCCGCCCGCTGCCCGCCAATGCGGACATCACTATGACCGGCCGGTTGAGCGAAATCTGGGACAAGGGCAAGGGAAAGGCAGCGGTGTTCGGCGCCGAATGCATCGCCTCGGACAAGGACGGGCCGCTGTTCAAAACCCATTCGACGTTGTTTTTTATCGGCGGCGGCGGGTTTGGCGGCGAACGCGGGCCATCAACCTCCGATCTTAATCTGCCGCCGGACCGGGCGCCCGATCATGTGGTCGAATATCAAACCCGCCTGGATCAGGGCGCGATTTACCGGTTGTCCGGCGACCGGGTGCAGCTGCATATCGATCCCGAATTCGCGCGCAAGGCGGGCTACAAGGACGCCTTTATGCACGGCCTGTGCACCTATGGTTTTGTTGGGCGCGCCATTCTGCATACATTGTGCGGTTCCGATCCGGCGAAATTCATTTCGATGAGCGCGCGGTTCGCCGATCAGGTATTTTTTGGCGATAAGATCATCACCAAAATCTGGCGCGATGGGCCGGGCAAAGCCATTATCCAGGCGGTCACCCAGAACGGTAATGTGGTGCTGTCGCAGGCGGCGGCAACCTTTAAGGCTTGAGAGGGTAGCGTTAGGATTATTTCCAGGCGAACACCGGCTGTTCCAGATGATCGACGCGGGTGTGGCGCCCGTGAATACACACTTCGCGGAATTGATACATCACGGCGGCGGTTGGCGCGTGCACAAAGCTCTGTTCGATCAGCACACGGATCACCGGGCGCTCGCTTTCGGGAATATTGAAAAACACCGGCGAATCCGGGCGGTTCAGTTCGCTGAAGCTTACATAGTGGATGGACGCCACCTCCGCCGGGTTGGGCGTAAGTTTTGCGTCCGGCCCAGCCCAGATCACCACCGGCGTGATCAGATAGCCAGAGCGGGTCGGATAATCATCCAGCATGCCGATGACATTGCCGGGCGCCACATCCAGGCCGATTTCCTCGCGCATTTCGCGCAACGCCGCGTCAATGGGCGTTTCGCCCTTGTCCAGACGGCCGCCGGGCAGCGCCCATTGACCCGCATGGGCGTTTAATTTCGCCGCCCGTCGGGTCAGCAGTATCGCGCCATCACCGGCGCTGTTGCTGGTGATGGTCAGCGCCACGGCGGCGTGTTTCAGTCCTTCGCCCGGACTGTTGCGGCTGGGAAATTCCGTGACATGGCGCGTGACAAAATCGCGTAGCGCGTCGTTTACCTGATAGGATTGGCTCATACTGAAAAATCCTTCGCTATGTCGCGCAGTTTGAATTTCTGAATCTTACCGCTTGCGGTGCGCGGCATTTCATCGATCACTTCCATACGCTCGGGCAGATAATTGCGCGCCAGTTTCGCATCGCGCAGATGCGCCACCATGCCCTCAAACGTCAAATTGGCCCCTGGCTGAAGCGTGACAAAGGCGCAGCCGCGCTCCCCCAGGCGGGGGTCCGGCATGCCGACAATCGCCGCATCCACAATGGCCGGATGGCGGTACAAAAGCTCCTCCACCTCCACCACGGGAATGTTTTCGCCGCCGCGAATGAGGATGTCCTTGGCGCGGCCGGTAATGCGGATATAGCCATCCGCGTCCATGCGCGCGTAATCGCCGGTGTCGAACCATCCATCCGCATCGGTGCCATACATTTCAGGTTTTTTCATGTAGCCGACAAAGGCCGAGGCGCCGCGCGCCTGTAATAGCCCTTCGGTGTTCACCGGGGCTGGTTTGCCGGCGTCATCAATGATGCGCACCTCGACGCCATGCATGGCCTTGCCGTCGGTGTTGAATACTTTTTCCATAGAATCGTCGGGCCGGGTAACCGTTACTGCGCCATTTTCGCTCATCCCCCAAAGCGAAAGCACCTTGATGTCAAGCTCCTTGGTGGCGCGCTCGGTGAGGGAGCGCGGTATCGGCGCGCCGCCGCACAGGAACATCCGCAGGGTGCTAATATCATAGTCACGCACGACCGGTGTATCTGTCAGGTCCGCCAGAAACGGCGTCGAGGCCATCGTATACGTAACTTTCTCATCCTGAATAAGCTGGGCGGCTTTTCCCGCCTCCCAAATATCTTGATAGACCACCTTAATCCCAAGATAGAGCGGCAGCAAAATGCCATAGAGAAAGCCCGTCTGATGCGCCAGTGGCGATGACATCAATAGGGTGTCTTTTACGCTCAGGCCAGTGCTCGCGGCAAACATTTGCAGATTGCCAAACTGGGTATTGGCGGTATGCATGACGCCCTTGGGTTGGCCGGTGGTGCCCGACGTGTAGAGCATTTCGTTGACATCATTCGGGCCCATTTTACGCGCGGCGAAAATCGCCGGGCCGTCCATTTCATCTTCATACCGGCGTTCAAGAAAGTTTTTCTCAAAGCTTTGCGCGCCGTCCCCGCCCAGTGCAAACACATGCTTGAGCGCGGGCAGATCTTTGCGCAGCCCCTCAATCATCGCCAGATGGTCGAAACCGCGAAACTCACGCGGCACAAAAATCGCCTTGCTTTCGGCAAAGGCCAGCATGAAGGAAAGCTCGCGTTCACGGAAAATCGGCATCACCGGATTGGTAATGGCGCCGATCCGCACGCAGGCCAGGTGTAGTGCTACAAATTCCCACCAATTGGGAAGCTGGAACGACACCATGTCGCCTTTTTCGATGCCGTGGTGCGCCAGGCCAAGCGCGATGCGTTTGGAGAGCACATCAAGCTGCCGGTACGAAATGCTTTCGCGCTGGCCGCGCATGCTGTTCACGCCGGTAATGGCGATTGAGTCGGGCTTGACGGCCAAGACTTTATCCAGCGCATCGATCGCCAGCATATCCGGCCACAGGCCAGCGCCGCGCATGGCGTCTATTCGCGCTTGTGGCAGGATCACTTTCAAATCGGTCGGCATGTTTTCACCCCTTACGCATTTTCTGGTTTTGCGTAAGGATAGCGGCAATCGTGGCAGCCTGTCACTGTTGGTTTAGGGGGCCGGTTTAGGGGGCTTGTTCAGGCCCTCAAAGAAAAACCCCCGGGGGATGGCCCCAGAGGTCTTCCAGACAGGGCGGGGGATGGCCCCGCCTCTTAGAGCAAGATGATTTTAGGTTGAATCACGCCACCGACCCCCTCCCCAACCCTCCCCCTTTTAGGGGGAGGGGGAGGGGCACCCTCGTGTTCCCTCCCCTTGCAAAGGGGAGGGTTAGGGAGGGGATCAATGGGCAAACCT
>CAMTWQ010000067.1:0-4992 GCA_947085465.1 uncultured Alphaproteobacteria bacterium | reverse complement strand
TCCTGATCGGATTGAATCACTCCGATCAGGATAAAAATGGTCTAATATATTCAATAGAGCCTTTCTTATCCGGTCAGGTTGGTTCAACCTGACCGGGAAAGGCTCTAGTTTTATATCTGGCCGCGTTTCTGGCCGGAAAACCCGGTCCGGGTTTTCCTATAAACGCTCTGGCAGGACGCCAAAAGGGAATTTGCATGCCGCTGGATGGTGACGCCATTCTCGACCGCCGCCGCCTTAGGCGCAACCTTTCACTGTGGCGGATCGCTGCTATCGTTGCCGCCGTCTCGGCGCTGGCGCTGCTAATTGCTAACGGAATGGGCGGTGGTTTTAACCATGGCGCCCATGTGGCTGAGCTAGAGATTTTTGGACTCATCGTTGACGACAAGGAGCGCGACCAAGCCATTCGAGATCTGGTGGAGAATGACGCCGCTAAGGCGCTGATCGTGACGATCGACAGCCCCGGCGGCACAACCTCCGGATCGGAGGGGCTGTATTTAGCCTTGCGCCATGTGTCCGCCAGCAAGCCCGTGGTGGCGGTAATGGGCGCCATTGCTGCTTCAGGCGGTTATATCACCGCAATCGGCGCTGATCACATTATCGCGCGCGGCAATACCATCACCGGCTCGATTGGCGTATTGTTCCAAAATATAGAAGCAAGCGCTCTGCTTGAAAAAGTCGGCGTTGATGTGGAGCTGATTACCAGCGGCCCATTAAAAGGCAAGCCATCGCCGTTTGCGCCGCTCGACGCCCAGGGCCGCGCCGCGCTGATGGAACTGACGCAAGACGCCTATAAATGGTTTCTTGATTTAGTGATTGAGCGCCGCAAAATACAGCCGCAACGCGCGCGCGCGCTTAGCGATGGACGTGTATACAGCGGGCGCATGGCGCTTGAGGCAAAGCTAATCGATCAAATCGGCGGCATTGAGGAAGCCCGCGAATGGCTTGAAAAAGAGAAGGGCATTGAGCAAGATTTACCCCTGTTTACGCTGGAATATGGCGAACAGCCATTGCTCGTTGACCGGATGATCGATAGCTTTGCCGCCGCCGTGGCAGAAAAAAGCCTGAACTTCAAACGACTTACCCTTGACGGTCTGGTTTCAGTCTGGCACCCTTAGAGCAGCCCGCGATTAAGTGGGGTCACTTCGTGACCCCACTTAATCGCGGGCTGCTCTAACACATTAAAATCTAGAGCAATTTTCTTTATTAAGTTCGAGCCTCATGGCTCGAACTTAATGCAGATTGCTCTAAGTTTAGCTGCGGGCTTAAACGAGTAAGGGGATGTTCAGCCATGATTAAATCCGAGCTGATCGCAAAACTTGCGCTTGCAAATCCACATTTGTTTCAGCGGGATATTGAGCGCATCGTTAACACGGTGTTTGATGAAATAACCGATGCGCTGAGCCGCGAGGACCGCGTTGAATTACGCGGCTTTGGCGCATTTTCAGTAAAACAGCGCCCAGCCCGTACCGGTCGCAACCCGCGTACTGGCGCTGCCGTGAAGGTAGAGGAAAAGCGGGTGCCCTTCTTCAAAACCGGCAAGGAACTGCGCGAGCGGCTTAACCGGGAACGGGGCAAGTGAAAGCGCCCATGCAGCTTAACCGGTAAGTTTTATGCGCTGGCTTACCTGGATTTTTATGCCGCCTACACTCTTGGGCGCTATAGCGCTTGCCGTTGCCAATCGCTCTGAAGTCACTTTTAGCTTTGATCCATTCAGCCAGGCCGCATCCGGGCATTATGTCAGCCTGCCACTCTATGGCGTGATTTTTATCGCCATGCTGGCTGGAATATTAATGGGCGGCGCGGCGGCCTGGCTAAAGCAACGCAAATGACGCAAGGCTCTTGACCATGATCCGTAAAACACGGTCGAGGTGATAGTTTAGCCTGGCAGCACCTTTTTGAAACCTTCCCGCATTTCGTCAAGTATTTTGGCGATGTGCACATCCTTGCCGATGGCTTCCCAATAGGCGGCTACTTTTGGAAACCCAGCAAGCGGATTTGGCTCGCCAAAGCGCGGCAGAAGCGTTGTGGCAAACAACAGTGACGCAGCCAGCGCCCCATCGGCGTGGGTCAGTTGCCTGGCTGCCGCATAGCCGCCATCGCCGATCAGCGCCTCTAAATCCTTCAACGCAACGCGCAGATTTGGAATTGCGTCCGCAACAAGCTGCGGTGAGATTTCCCTACCAAAAAGTTTGAAAACCAGCGGCCGCACCGCCGGCATGATATATAGATCAGACATGCGCGCCATCAGCCGCGCCTGCGCCCTATCCCGCAGGTTCGCGGGGCGCAGAGAGGGCGTTGGGAAAGCGTCCTCAAGATATTCGCAGATCACTTCGGATTCCACCAGAATGCCGCCATCGTCCAGTTCAAGCGCCGGAATTTTGCCGATCGGATTGATTTTCCTGTAGGCGTCGGTGCGGAAACCCGGCGGATCGGCGATTTCAATCTTGATCCCCTTGACGTCGCACATCAGCCGCACCCGTGCGGTGTAGGGTGACAGGTTGGTATTATAAAGTTTCATGCCGCTGCTCTCCCTGCTGCTGGTTAAACGCCTATTTGGCTCCTGCTGCCGGCGCTTTGTCCGGCGACTGGTCCCCGCCCAGGGGCAACAACCGGAATAAGGTTTCTTGATTTGGCAAACCAGTTACTTTGAAATTGTTTTTTTCCTGATACGCCGATAAGGCCTGGCTCAACTTATCGGTATAAACCCCGTCAACTGGCCCCCTGTAGAAACCCTGCGCGTGCAAATTTTCCTGAACCCGTTTCAGGACATCCAAGTACATCGAAACAGACTTCCCCTCGGGGCCAACCATATTCAAGCTCGTAAGGACAGCAAGACGTTGCGGAAGCAGCAACGCAAGCAAGCTGGCCACCGCACTTTCAAACCGGTCATTTGGATAGGTCTCGCAATAGCGACCGACAAGCGCCAGCACTAATTCCGTGTCTTGCCAAGGAGTCACGTCAAACGTGTTCGGGCGGTTCTTGTTATTGGCGCTGAAATAGCCATCGACCCACCCCGCAAAAAGATGACTGGCGCGCTTATCCTCGGATTTTTGCGACTCGATGAAGGTTTTGCACGCCGCGCCGCCAACCCCATCCAAGGCAAAGGCCCCTGTACTGTCCGCTGCCTTCGCATATGGAGCGAGTGTCAACTGGATTGCCGCCAGCAAGACGAATGTAATAATGCCACGCATGTGATGTGTTCCAAACATAACGCCAAAGAAACGCGCCGCGCCGATGCCGCTGCGCCATATGGGATATAGACTAACCCTTAGTCCATGATCGGGCCAGTTCAAATCGCGCTTCCAACTAGTCCAATCATGACTGGGTTGATATGAGGGCGCCGTTTCAGGGGCAGGAGGAATTCGCCGCAAAGTGATCGGCAAGGCAGTGCTGCTGCTTGAGGGGTCATATACCCCTCACCCCATAGCCCCCGCCGCCTGAGCGTATTTCCACGCCGCCTCGGCCAGCGGTCGCACCCGGTCAGCGCGTTCGGCGGCGTGTTCGCTGGCCGCTGTTCCGTCGCGCACGCGGCCGAGAATGCCCTGTAGAATTCCGGCCAGCCGGAAGAAATTATAGGCGAAATAAAAATCCAGATTCTCAATGCTCTTGCGACTGGTCAGTTCGCAATATCTGGCGGCGTATTCCGCCTCCAGCGGAATCCCCAGAGCGCGCAGTTGAGCTTCGCTTGTGGTGCCCAAATCTGAATCCGGGCTGCGCCATTGCATCAGATGATAGGTGAAATCGCCAAGCGGGTGGCCGATGGTGGACAGTTCCCAATCAAGTGCTGCAATAATGCGCGGCTCGGTGGGGTGCACAATGGCGTTGTCCAGCCGGAAATCCCCATGCACCAGGCTGACCGAATCATCGGGCGGAATATTGTTCGGCAGCCAGTCAATCATGCGATTCATTTCCTTAACCTCTTCGGTTTCGGAAAGCTGATATTGTTTGGTCCAGCGTGAAATCTGACGGGCGAAATAATTTCCAGGGCTGCCGAAATCGCCAAGCCCGATGGCTTGATAATCCACCATGTGCAGATTGGCCATGAAGCTGACCTGGCTGTCGAAAATTTTTGTGCGGTCGGATTTGCTGATGCCAGGCACCAGCGGTTCCCAGAACACCCGTCCCTCGACGCATTCCATAATGTAGAACATGGTGCCAAGAATGCTTTCATCCTCGCACAGGCAATAGGTGCGCGGCACCGGAATGCCGGTTTTGTTCAGCGCCGTAATCACCTTGTATTCACGGTCAACCGCATGCGCCGATTTCAGCAGTATGCCGGGCGGCTTGCGGCGCAGCACATAGGCGGCGCGCGGCGTGTTCAGCTTGTAAGTCGGGTTGGACTGGCCGCCCTTGAATTCCTCGACGTGCAACGGGCCTGCAAAGCCTTCCACATGCGCCTTCATATAGGCCAGCAGCGCCCGCTCATCGATGCGGTGCTTCGGGTCAACCTCCTTGGTGCCGGAAAATTGCTCCTGTCTGTTAGGCTCTTCCATCGCTGTGTCCCCGGCTGCAAGTTATTTTCGGCATGTTAGCCGCTTTGGCGCTCTCTTTCCAGTGCCCGCCAGGCTATGTCGCGGCGGCAAAAGCCGCCCGGCCAATCTATCGCACCCACTGCGGTATAGGCGCGGCCGGCGGCCCCGGTTATGCTGGCCCCGGTGGCGGTAACATTCAGCACCCGCCCGCCATTGCTGAGGATTTTTCCATCCCGGGCGGTGGTTCCCGCATGAAATATCCGCACCCCGGGCATCTGGCCAGCGGCATCAAGCCCGCCAATAACTTCACCCTTTTTATAGTCTCCAGGATAGCCTTTGGCCGCCATCACCACCGTCACGGCGGCCTGTTGCGACCAGTTCAGTTCAATGCCCGCCAGATGGCCGGTGGCAGACGCCAATAGTGCTGGCAGCAGATCACTTTCAAGGCGCGCCATCAGCACCTGGCATTCCGGATCGCCAAAGCGGGCATTATATTCAATTAGACACGGCCCCTTGTCCG
>CAMTWQ010000066.1:0-27393 GCA_947085465.1 uncultured Alphaproteobacteria bacterium | reverse complement strand
TAAAGTCCGTGTGCATTTCCGGCAGAAAATCGAGATGGCTCTGCGTGCCGGCCATAAAGCCCTTGCCGAACACGCCACCGGAGCCAAGCGCGATTTTTGATTGCAGAATATGATACCCGCTGCCAAGCGGGTCGCGCTCAGGATCAAGAAAAGTATAAATCCGGTCTTTTTGATATTCGTGCAGAAAACTCCATGCGATAGGCAGCGCCGCGCCCACGGCGGCAAACCCAGCGGCAAAATATTTCCATGATACGCCGACAATAAACATCAGGCCGCCAGATGCCGCCAACAGCAAAATCGCGGTGCCCAGATCCGGCTGGCGCAGCACCAGCGCCACTGGGACAAGCACAAGAACCAACGGTAAAAATAATGCCGCCGGATGCGACACCCGGTCCGGCTTCAATGAATGAAAATGGCGCGCCAGCACCATCACCAAAGCGATTTTCATAATCTCAGACGGCTGTAGTTGAATAAAACCGAAATCGATCCAACGCTGCGCGCCCATGCCGATCTCGCCCATGATCTCCACAGCTATCACCAGCAATAACGCAACCGCGTAAATTGGATAGGCGAGTCGCATCCAATTGCGGATATCCACCATCGCAACGCCCACCATCATCACGACGCCCACACCGAAACGCATAATGTGTTGCACCGCCCATGGCGTCCAACCGCCCGCAGCGGAATATTGCATTGCCGTTCCGGTCAAGGCGATCATCGCCAGCAGCATGACCAACGGCCAATTCAACTCGATGATCTTGCGCCGCAGCGTAAGGCTCGTCGCCCCGAAAGGGGCATTGGCGGAAACGAATGCCGATTCTAACGCCATGCCGGTCTAGCCTATTCGTAATTGCCCATATTCACTCATAATGGTAACGGCAAGCGATTATGACCAACACATCGTCTTCCACCGCATAAACCAGCCGGTTGGATTCATCGATACGCCGCGACCAGGCGCCGGCGAGATTATCGCGCAGAGGTTCGGGTTTGCCAATGCCTGTAAAAGGTTGACGCAGACACTCCTGGATCAGGTTATTGATGCGCTTCACAGTTTTGCGGTCTTGCTTTTGCCAATACTGATAATCTCTCCATGCCGTGAGCGTCCAGGTCAGACGGCTAGTCATCCAGCTTCCGCTCTATCAGCTTGCCTTGCCGAAACTGCTTCATCGAACGCGCCAAATGGGCAGCATTGGCCGGTGTCTTTAGCAGATAGGCGGTTTCCATCAGGCCGTTAAACGTATCCAGTGACATCACCACCGCATCGGGCGCATCGCGCCGCGCGATAATGGTAAAATCGGCATCGTCAACCACCTGATCAATCAGTTTTTTGAGGCTGTTCCTTGCCTCCGAAAAGTTGACAACGCGCATAACCCATCACCTGTTCAATTTATGGTACAAGTATAGGCGTCCAAATACCCGATTGCAACCCCCTAAAAATGAATGACCCGCCCATAGGCGTCGAGCACGCTTTCATGCATCATTTCGCTTAAGGTGGGATGCGGGAAGATGGTGTGCATCAGTTCGGCTTCCGTCGTTTCCAGCGATTTGGCGACGCAATAGCCCTGGATCAGTTCGGTAACCTCCGCGCCGATCATATGCGCGCCCAGCAATTCGCCGGTTTTGGAATCGAACACAGTTTTCACTAGGCCTTCCGTATCGCCGAGCGCAATCGCCTTGCCATTGCCCGCAAACGGAAAGCGGCCCACGCGCACCTCATGGCCCGCCGCTTTGGCTGCGGCTTCGGTTAAGCCCACACTGGCTACCTGCGGCATGCAATAGGTGCAGCCGGGAATATTCTGCTTTTGCAGCGGATACAGGCCTTTGACGCCTGCAATGCGTTCGGCGACAATGACGCCTTCGTGGCTGGCCTTGTGCGCCAGCCAGGGCGGCCCGGCCAGATCGCCGATGGCATAGATGCCGGGAACACCTGTCTCGCACCATTCATTGACGGCGACATGGTTTTTATCAATTTTGACGCCGGCCGCTTCCAGGCCAAGATTTTCCACATTGCCAACAATGCCAACGGCCATGATGACCCGGGCAACATTAAGCGTTTCTGTTTTGCCGCCGCCAAGATCAATTTTCGCAGCAACACTATCGGCGCCGCGCATCAGCCCCGTGACACTGGCGGCGGTGTGAATTTTCATGCCCTGTTTTTCAAACACCTTGCGCGCAAGTGCTGAAATTTCCGCGTCTTCCACCGGCAGAACGCGGTCCAGCACTTCGACCACCGTCACCTCGGCGCCCATGGTGCGATAGAAACTGGCGAACTCAATCCCGATGGCGCCCGATCCGACCACCAGCAGCGATTTTGGAATGGCGGCGGGCACCATCGCCTCACGATAGGACCAGACCAGCTTGCCGTCGGTTTCCAGCCCCGGCATTTGCCGCGCGCGCGCGCCGGTGGCCAGGATGATATTTTTTGCCGCCACTTCCTGCGCTTTGCCATTGGCGGTAACGATGATTTTGCCTTTGCCCGCCAGCATGGCAACGCCTTCAATCACTGTGACTTTATTTTTTTTCAGCAGATGCTTGACGCCGCCATTCAGGCGCGTCGCCACATCGCGGCTGCGCTTGACGATTTTAGCCGCGTCAAAGCGAACATTATCCGCCGCTAGGCCGAACGCATTTAGATGTTGCGCCAGATGAAACACTTCGGCTGATCGCAACAGCGCCTTGGTCGGAATGCAGCCCCAGTTCAGGCAGACGCCGCCCAGCTGATCGCGCTCAATAATCGCAACCGACAGTCCCAATTGCGCCGCCCGGATCGCCGCCACATAACCGCCAGGCCCCGATCCGATCACCGCCACATCATAAGAATTTTCAGCCATCAATTACACCAGCATGCTCAGGGGATTTTCAATATAAGCCTTAAACACCTCAAAAAAACGCGCGCCAAGCGCTCCGTCAACCACCCGGTGATCGCAGGACAGAGTGCAGCTCATCCGGGTAGCGATGGCGAGCGCGCCTTTCACAACTACGGGCCGCTGCTCGCCCACGCCCACTGCCAAAATCATGCTGTGCGGCGGATTAATCACGGCAGAAAACTCCTTGATGCCCATCATGCCGAGATTAGAGATGGAAAACGTGCCGCCCTGATACTCCTCCGGCATTAGCTTGCGCAGCCGCGCACGCGCGGCCAAATCGCGCATTTCATTTGAGATTTGCGCCATTCCCTTGGTTTCAGCGCGCCAAATAATGGGTGTGATCAAGCCGCCATCAATCGCCACCGCAACGCCCACATCTGCATGTTTGTGATGCAACATGGCAGTGTCAGTCCATGATGCATTGGCTTCCGGCACCTTGTGCAAACTAAGCGCCGAGGCGCGGATAATGAAATCATTGACGCTGAGTTTGTATTCAGGCGCGCCATCTTGCGCCTTTGGGGCAACGTCATTGAGCTCGCGGCGCAGGCTAAGCAACGCATCAAGATCGCACTCTATCGTGAGGTAAAAATGCGGAATGGTGCTTTTCGATTCCGTCAGCCGCCGCGCAATGGTTTTACGCATCGCCGTATGCGGGATGGTTTCATATTCGCCCGCAGGAATTTCACTAATGGCGGCAGGAGGCGGCGCTTTTTTAACGCCCGTAATCCCAGATGCAATCGCCGCATCCACATCGCGTTGAATAATTCGCCCATGCGGGCCGCTGCCGGAAATTTGCCCTAGCTCAACACCGCCTTGCATTGCCAACCGGCGGGCCAGCGGGCTGGCGAAAACGCGGCCCTTAGTGGCCACTTCCGGCATCCTGGGTGTTGGCTGGTGAGACGCTTTAAGCGCGGCGGATGGCATAGGCTTTGACATAGCAGGCGCCGCAGGCGCATGAGCTGGCGCTGGATGCGCAATGACACTCACCGGCGCATAGCCGCTTAACGCGCCCGCGTCTTCACCCTCCTCCAGCATAATGGCTATGGGCGCGTTCACCTTGACCGGCGTATCACCCTCAGGCACCAGCAGCTTGCCGATTGATCCGTCATCGGCTGCCTCATATTCCATCGTCGCCTTGTCGGTTTCAATCTCGGCGATGATTTGCCCGGCAACGATTTTGTCGCCCTCCTTCACCAGCCATTTCTTGACAGCCCCTTCTTCCATGGTTGGCGATAGTGCTGGCATGGTGATGGTGATCGGCATTTACCGGGTTCCTAACGGTAACAAACGGCTTTCACCGCCGTTACAATATCTGCCGCCTGCGGCAAGGCGAGCTGCTCAAGATTGGCGGCATAGGGCATCGGCACATCCTGGCCGCATACGCGGATTACCGGCGCATCGAGATAGTCAAACGCCTGCTCCATAATACTTGCCGCAATTTCCGCGCCAATACCCGATTGCGGCCATCCTTCTTCGACGCTTACACAACGATTTGTTTTGCGGACCGATTGCAGCACTGTGTCCTTGTCCATCGGGCGCAAGGTGCGCAGATCGATCACCTCTGCCTCAATTCCTTCTGCCGCCAGCAGTTCCGCCGCCTCAAGAGATTTTCCGACGCCGATGGAAAACGAGACAATCGTCGCATCGCGGCCGGGCCGCACGACCCGCGCCTTACCCAGCGGCAATACGAAGTCATCCAGCACTGGCACATCGAAACTGCGTCCGTATAATTTTTCGTTTTCGAGAAACACGACAGGATTAGGATTGCGGATCGCCGCCTTGAGCAGCCCCTTGGCCGACGCTGCGTCATACGGGGCAACCACAATGAGCCCGGGAATTTGTGCGTACCAGGCGGCGTAACATTGCGAGTGCTGGGCAGCTACCCGCGAGGCGGCGCCATTCGGGCCGCGAAACACAATTGGCGCGCCCATTTGCCCGCCCGACATATACAGCGTCTTGGCGGCAGAGTTAATGATGTGATCAATCGCCTGCATGGAAAAATTGAACGTCATGAATTCAATAATCGGCTTCAGGCCGGCAAACGCGGCGCCAACGCCGACGCCTGCAATCGCGTGTTCGGTAATTGGCGTATCCACTACGCGCTTTGCGCCAAACTCCGCCAGCAGGCCCTGGCTGACCTTGTACGCGCCTTCATATTGCGCCACTTCCTCACCCATCAGAAAGACATCCGGGTCACGGCGCATTTCCTCTGCCATTGCGTCCCGCAGCGCCTCGCGCACAGTCATGGAAGTGAACGTTGTCCCCGGCGGCGTTTCTGGCGCTTGCGGAGCGGCTTCAAGGGCGGCCTCGCGCTTAACCAGCGCCATTGGCGCTTGTGCTCGCGCTGACGCCGGTTCTGGCTTCACGGCATTTGCAGCAGCCGCTAGCGTGTAGCCATCAAGCGCCTCCATGCCTTCCCCATCCTGCAAGATAAGCGCAATCGGCGTGTTGATCTTGATGCCTTCGCTGCCCTCTGGAAACAGTAGACGGCCGATAATCCCATCATCAATGGCTTCATATTCCATCGTTGCCTTGTCGGTTTCAATTTCAGCAAGGATGTCGCCCGCCTGAATCCGGTCGCCCTGCTTCACCAGCCATTTCACCACATTGCCTTCCTCCATGGTCGGCGACAGGGCGGGCATTAACAATGGGATGGGCATTCTTATTCCGGCTCCATTACAGCAACATTATTAACGCAGAATATCCGTAAACAACTCCGCCGCATCCGGTTCCGGGCTGGTTTGCGCAAAATCCGCCGCCTCTTGCACGATTTGCCGCACCGCGCGGTCAATCTCTTTCAGCGCCGCCTCATCGGCCTCGCCCGACTCCAGCAAGCGTGCGCGCGCCTGATCAATCGGATCATGTTCTGTGCGCATCCGCTGCACTTCTTCCTTGCTGCGGTATTTCGCCGGATCAGACATGGAATGGCCCCGGTAACGATAGGTATTCATTTCCAGAATAATCGGCCCCTTGCCAGCCCTGCAATGACTGGCCGCCTCCAGTCCCGCCTCGCGCACCTCTAGCACATCCATACCATCAACCTTACGGCCTGGTATCGAGAAACTCTCGCCACGCTTATACAAATCAGGCATTGCGCTGGAACGCGCAATGGAAGTGCCCATGGCGTATTGATTGTTCTCGATGACAAAAATAACCGGCAGGCCCCACAGCTCAGCCATGTTGAAACTTTCATAGACCTGCCCCTGGTTTGAGGCCCCATCCCCGAAATAGGCAACCGATACGGCGCCATTGCCGCGATACTTATTGGCAAAGGCAAGCCCGGTGCCAAGTGACACCTGCGCGCCCACTATTCCATGACCACCGTAAAATTGCTGCTCTATGCTGAACATATGCATCGAGCCGCCCTTGCCCTTGGACAGCCCCCCAGCGCGCCCGGTGAGTTCGGCCATCACTCCCTTCGGGTCCAGCCCCATGACCAGCATATGCCCGTGATCGCGATAGCCGGTGATCATTTGATCACCCTTTTGCAGCGCCGCCTGCATGCCGACCACTACCGCTTCCTGACCGATATATAAATGACAGAAGCCGCCGATCAGGCCCATGCCATACATTTGGCCTGCCCGCTCCTCAAAACGGCGGATCAGCAGCATTTGACGGTAAAGCTCCAGCAATCGCGGGCTGGCCGATGTCTTGCGCGGGATGGCCGCAGATTTCCCACTGCCCATTTTTTTAGCGGATCCAGCCGGCATCCTTGTTCCTCCTGCCTATCTAGACCATTTCCTGATCGGATTGGTTAAATTTAATCGGATAAGGGGTTGGCTCATTGTGATTGGATTCACCTGCAATATAGCCGTGCCAGACCGCAGGCGCGAGCCTGAAACCGCCCGTATTTCAAAGAGATAACCCCGCCATCTGCCTGCTACTTAGCAGGCGCCGATGGCGCATCCGGTTCGATAAATATCACACGCTCATTGGGATGCGCAAAGCCCAGCACCGCACGGGCACGTTCGTCGAGCAAATCGGGATCGAGGCTCTGCGGCCTGAGCTGCGCCACCCGATGCTCAATGGTTTGGCGCTCCGCGCGGATAACGTCGCGTTTGGTTTCCAGCGCCTCTATGTATTGGCCATAGCGCAAATAAATGATCAGCCCATGATCCCCTTGCACCGCGTGATAGCCAAAATAGGCGGCGGCACAGGCGCACAGCACGGGTATGGCCGCATGACGAAGCCTTTTGCGCAGCTCGTATTGGAAATTCATTGTGCTAGAGAATCACACTCGAAGCCGCACGGTCAAGCGGCTATCATCATGCCGCGCCAGAAAATTGGATGTGAGAAATGAACCCTTACCAGCAGTATGACCGCCAAGCCCTGGCCAGTGTCGGTGGCAGGCGCCCGCCATTGCCGCTTGAGGAAGTAATAAGCATTTCCAGCCCACAGGAGCAATCGATCCTCAGCAACGAATTAACGGACATCTATTGGCCTTTGGCGCAGCTGATTGGGATTAATATCACTGCCGCGCAACAGGCGCGCCAGGCGCATGCTGTGCTGCTCTCAGGGGAGTACAGGCCTTGCCCCTACATTATCGGTCTCGCAGGCAGTGTAGCGGCCGGTAAAAGCACTGCCGCAGCGCTGCTACGCCAGGCGCTCAAATCCCTGCCCGGCTGCGAAAATGTGGCGCTTGTCACTACCGATGGTTTTTTGCACCCTAACGCCACGCTGATTGAACGCGGCCTGTTGGATCGGAAAGGCTTTCCCGAAAGCTATGATCACGCCCGACTGATCGATTTTCTGCAACGGTTAAAATCCGGTGAATCGCCCGTCGAGGCGCCAGTATATTCGCATGTGCTGTATGATGTGCTTGGAGATCAAACCCTGCGCCTTGAGAATCCAAGCGTCGTGATCGTCGAAGGCGTCAATGTGTTGCAGCCGCGGGCCGCCGATGGGCGCGGTGACCATCTATTTGCTTCTGATTTATTCGACTATTCAATTTATCTGCATGCGGAAGAGCCGCTGATCAAACAATGGTACACGGAGAGATTTCTTTCGCTCATAGAAAAAGCCAAGAATGATCCAGCAGCATTTTATCACCGCTTTGTTCCGCTTTCTGATCAGGAACAGGCTGCTGTGATTGATTTTGTCTGGACCACCATCAATGGCAAAAATCTTAACGAACATATTTTGCCCGGCAAGCCGCGCGCCGATCTGATCCTGCACAAGGGGGCGGATCACAGGATCACACATTTCGAGATCAGCAACCGTTAACGCTATTCCCTAAAAATATGCGCCGCCCGTCCGGGTTAACGCTTTATTGCGCTTTCCCGTATAAATTATTTATTCGCCAAAATGGCGGCGGTAAATGCGATATCGGCCCAAGAATGGGTGGTAGGGAGTTTACGTGACGTTAAGTATACATGCGGAAACCGGGGGCCCTGATAAGCCCCATGACGCTCTGGCAAGTGTTAAAGGGATACTTGCGCGCGCAAAGGATTTTGCTTGTCTTTGCCGTAACGGCGCGATTGTCATGTTTAACGACGCGGCTTTGAGGTTGATTGGCGAAGAGGCTTTATCTGCGGAAAATCTTATTGGGGAGCATTTCACGGCAATTGTTCACGGCGACGACGCCTGGTCTCTTACTTCTTGGTGGGAAAATACTGATGCAAAACAATCGCTGGGATTAGGCGAGCGCCGTCATTGCCGGATCGGCAGCGCGCAGCACGGCTGGCGGCATGTCGAACTGACTCGCGCCTTTCATGCCAATTGTGATGATCAATTTGAGATTATCCTTGGACGGACTATCGAAAATTCCCATATCACCGGCAATAATGATACGAAAAACCCTGCGGGTAGTGAATTAAAAAGTGGTTCCGTCATGCTGCGCCGTGAACGGGTCAAGCGCAAATGGGCTGAACGCAAAGTCCGCCGCCTTGCTTACCAGGACCATTTGACCGGGCTTATCAATCGTGTTTACTTTCAGTTACGCTTTAAAAATTCGCTACGCGGCGCAGAAAAGACAAAAAAATCTATTGTCTTGATGTTTATTGATATTGACCGCTTCAAAGACGTTAATGACATACTTGGACACACTACCGGCGATCAGCTTCTGCAACATATTGCCGCGCGGCTCAAAAGCGGCACCCGCGCAAACGACACCATCGCCCGGATGGGCGGCGATGAATTTGCAATAATTGCCCATGACATGGCTGGCGCTCCCAATAAACAGGCGATAGCGCAAAAAATATTAAATCTGCTATCCGAACCCTTCCTGGTAAATGAACACAGTTTGCATGTCGGCAGTTCTATTGGCGTTACGTCCTATCCCGATGACGGGACAGACACAGAAATGCTTCAGAAAAACGCTAGCCTTGCCCTAAATCACGCCAAACAAACCGGCGCTGGCCGGATTCAAATCTTTGATCCGGAAATGAATGCGCAGGTGCGCATGCGCAAGCGTTTGGAAGATGAGCTTAATCACGCCATTCAAAATGACCAGCTTATCGTTCATTACCAGCCAAAGATTTCGATCGCGACCGGAGTGGTTACCGGCATTGAGGCGCTGGTCCGCTGGCAGCATCCCGAGCGCGGATTGATATCGCCGGCGTTGTTTATTCCGCTTGCTGAGGCATCTGGCTTGATCATGCCGATGACGGAACTGGTCATGCGCACCTCCTGTAAAGATCTTATGTTTTGTCACGCCATGCAGCTGCAGATTGGACATGTCTCGGTGAATTTATCGGCCAATCTTGTGCAAATTGAGGATTTAGCGGGAATAGTGAAACGCATTCTTGAAGAAACCCAGCTGCCTGTAAAACATCTTGAGCTGGAAATCACCGAAAGCATTTTGATGGAGGATATCGATAAGGCGCAGAAGGTGCTGAATTCACTTTACCTGCTTGGGGTGTCACTTTCGCTTGATGATTTTGGCACCGGTTATTCGTCACTCACGTATCTCCGGCAATTTCCCTTCCGCACACTCAAAATTGACCGTTCATTTATTACGGATATGTCCGACAACTCCGAGGATATTGCGATTGTCCGCGCCGTAATTGCTCTAGCGCATAGCCTGAAATTGCGTGTCGTGGCCGAAGGCGTCGAGAAAGAAGAGCAATTTCAAATTCTCAAGCTTGAAGGGTGCGATGAAGTGCAGGGCTATTACTATAGCAAGCCACTGCCGGTAAATGAATTGATCAAATGGATGAATGCGCGCCACGGCGGGCATGCGATCAGGCTTTCGGCCTGACAGTATCAACAGACGCTTTGATGCGCCAAATCCCGGACCTGCTGCACAGTCATTCCCTGTAAACGCAATTGCCGCAGGCTAACGGCGTCATGTCGCTTGGCAAGCCGCTTCCCAGCCGCATCAACCACCAGCCCATGATGCAGATATCGCGGCGCGGGAAAACCAAGCAACACTTGTAACAGCCGCTGCACATGTGTGGCGTAAAACAGATCGCGCCCGCGGGTAACGCAACTTATCCCCTGGGCAGCGTCATCCACTACCACAGCCAAATGATACGCCCATGCGCTCAGGCCTTGCGCGCCGCCGCGCGCCAGCACAATATCGCCCATCAGAGATGGCTTCACGTCAATGCCGCCACACTCCCCCTGCGGACCAGCACCCAATTCGGTAAACCATATCCGCTTACTGGACCTGTGACTGGCTGCGGCAAGATCAAGCCGCAACGCATACGCATCCCCCGCATTCATGCGGGCGTTGCGCTCATCCAGGCTTACCGTATGGCAAGTTCCAGGATACAAAGACCCCTCCATTCCATGCGGGGCGGCTGGCGCGCGCGCAGCCTCTTGCAGAATTTCCTTGCGGGTGCAAAAGCAGGGATATGTCAAACCCATGCCGCGCAACTTGTCCAGCGCGTCATTATAGCCGATCAAGCACTCAGATTGCCGCCGCACAGGGGTTTCCCAAGCAATGCCAAGCCACGCCAAATCCTCATAAATCATGGTTTCAAATTCAGCTCGGCAGCGCGCGAAATCAATATCATCAATGCGCAGTAATAGCCGCCCGCCGGTTTTGCGTGCTAGATCCTCCGCCACCATAGCCGCATATGCATGCCCCAGATGCATCAGTCCCGTAGGGCTTGGCGCAAAGCGTGTGACTTCGGCGAGGGTTGCAGGCATGGGCAAGGACCATATCAATACGGGGTAGCAGTTCAGGTTTGGTAAAACTATTATAGCGCCATCGGCATTACCTCACACATAAGGAAGCGCTATGAACACTGCATCCATTGATGGCCCACGGCTTGCGCCCGCACATGGCGGCCCGGCTGATAGCCTGGTGATTTTGTGCCATGGCTATGGAGCCGACGGAAACGATCTGATCGGCCTCGCCCCCTACTGGCAAAAACTGCTGCCCGGCGCCGCCTTTGTGGCGCCTGACGCGCCCGAACCCTGCGAAATGTCGCCAATGGGCTATCAATGGTTCGGCATTACGCGCCTTGATCCGGCGGAAATGTATCGTGGCGTCACCCAGGCGGCGCCCATCCTGAACGCCTTTATCGATCAAGAACTGGCGCGTCATGGGCTTGATGAAAGCCGTCTCGTGCTGGTCGGATTTAGCCAGGGAACGATGATGTCGTTGCATGTGGGCTTGCGCAGGCAAAAATGCCCCGTAGCGATCACCGGCTATTCGGGCGCCCTGGCCGGGCCGGATCATTTGCAGGCTGAAATTACAGTCAGGCCACCCATTTTGATGATCCATGGGGATTCGGACGAGATGCTTCCCGTGAGCCGCATGCATGAGGCAGTGCGGGCGCTGGGCCAGGCCGGGCTGAACGTGCAATGGCATGTGTCCCAGGGGACCGGTCACGGGATTGCCCCGGATGGCCTGCGCCTGGGGGGGAAATTCATCCATGACGCGCTGAACGGTTTAACGGCTGGAAAAATGTGACGGAATAAAGATTTGATGCGCAAATGCAGCAGGGCGACTATATTTAGACAATAAAAAGGGAATCGGTACCCCGGTGAGCAATATGAGCGCCATCATCGACGCCAGCCCTGCGCTGGTTCTCAACGCGGACTTCCGGCCGCTGAGCTATTTTCCGTTATCGCATTGGTCATGGCAGGACACGATCAAGGCGGTATTTCTTGATCGCGTTAATATCGTATGCGAATACGAGCAGGTGGTGCACAGCCCGAGTTTTGAGATGGCGCTGCCCAGCGTGGTGTCGCTCAAGCGCTATGTCAAGCCGGCGCGTTTTCCAGCATTCACGCGGTTCAATCTGTTTTTGCGCGATGGTTTTACCTGTCAATATTGCGCCGGGCGGGAAGATTTGACCTTTGATCACCTGATACCGCGTTCGCGCGGTGGCCGCACCACATGGCAAAATGTTGTCGCCGCCTGTTCGATATGCAATCTGCGCAAAGGCGCGCTGCTGCCTACCGAATGCGGCATGCGGCCGAAGCGCCTGCCATTCCGGCCAACCAATCAGGATTTGCAAAATCGCGGCCGCGCATTCCCGCCCAACTATCTGCATGTAAGCTGGATGGACTATCTGTATTGGGATAGCGAACTGGAACCTTGATCCGCTGCGCCTAAAACGGCACTTTGTCATCAAGCTCGGCATATTCATCGCGGCCCATGTCGCGGCCCATGTCGCGCCCGCCATAAGCGTCATCGCCACCCGCGTCGGGGAACGATGCGCCTTTTGCGCCATAGGCGCTTGCGCCACGGCCGCCGCCCGCCCCGGGCGCCCCATCCAGCATGGTCAACACGCTGTTGAAACCTTGCAGTACGATTTCGGTCGTGTAGCGGTCCTGGCCGGACTGATCCTGCCATTTATTGGTCTGCAACTGGCCTTCGAGATAGACCTTGGAGCCTTTGCGCAAATATTGCTCGGCGATGCGGCACAGGCCCTCGCTGAAAATCACCACCTTGTGCCATTCGGTCTTTTCGCGCTTTTCGCCGGTGCCCTTATCTTTCCATGATTCGGATGTGGCGACCCGCAGATTAGCGATGGGGCGGCCATCTCTTGTGCGCCTTATCTCTGGGTCGGCGCCGAGATTGCCAATCAAAATCACCTTGTTAACGCTGCCAGCCATGTCAATTCCCCTTTATTCGCATCTGCCAAACGCGCCTTGGCGAAGCCAGGTCAGATGACCTTTTTTTCACGCAGTTCCGCAATCTCACCCTGATTATAGCCGATGCTTGCCAGAATTTCATCCGTATGTTCGCCCGAAGTTGGCGCGCGCAGCCGAAATTCCAGCGGCGTATCGGACAGCAGCGTGGGCGGCCCCACCACCCTTGCCGGCTTTTTCAGGGTCGGATATTCCTGCTCGATGAACATGGTTTGAACATGCGGGTCAGCCAATACCTGACGCGGGCTCATCACCTTGCCGGCCGGAATTTTGGCCTCGGCCAGCAGCAGGATCGCCTCTTCGCTGGTGTAATTTGCGCACCATTTATTCATCCGGTCACTGATGATCTGGCTGTTGACACCGCGCGCCGCGTCATCCTTAAAGCGCGGATCGGTTGGCCAGCTTTCCTCACCCAGCAGGCCCGCCCAGCGTTTGAACAGGGTGTCGCTGACCACTTGCGCCAGAATAAAGCCGTCTTTTGTCTTGAAAATATCCGACGGCCCCGCATTGTAGCCGCGATTGCCCTGCGGGATGCGATCAAGCTCCAGCATATCCTCTTCGATCAGAACAGTATTGCCAAGGGTCAGCGCGGTGCGCAGCAACGAGCCTTCGACCATTTGCCCCTTGCCGGTTTTTTCACGCGCCATCAAGGCCGCCATGGTGCCGAAGGCGCAATTGGTGGCCGTGCCAAAATCCACATAGGGGTAAAGGCTTTTTTGCGGGGTGTTTTCGTCCGTACCCGACATATAGGTATTGCCGGACATGACCTGGCCAATGCCGTCAAATCCCAGCCGGTCGCTATACGGCCCGCCGCGCCCAAACGCCGAACCGGTGGTCAGGATAATGCGCGGATTGATGGCGTGCAGGCTTTCCAGATCAATCCCCATGGCGGCCAGCGCCTGTGGGGGCACATTGGCGACGACCACATCGGCGGTGGCAACCAGCTTTTTGACGATTTCGCGCCCCTCCTTTGAGGTCGGGTTTAGGGTCAGCGAGCGCTTGTTGCGGTTTAGCTGGAAAAAACCCGCGCCGATGCCGTCCTCGGTCACCGGACCCACAACCCGGTCCTCGCCACCGCCGGGCCGCTCAATTCGGATCACATCCGCGCCAAGATCGCCAAGCAACGCCGAACAAAATGGCCCCGCGATATAGCGGCCAAAATCCAGAACCCGTATGCCCTCCAATACCCGCGTCATTGCGTCCTCCCGCATCCATTGATGTATGAAATGATGGTGCGCCAGTTAGCCGGGGACACGCAAGCCAAACAAACACGAACCCCGGCCAGATCAATAGTTCATGATATGTTCTAAGCCGTCAAGCGCTATTTTGAAGCCAGCCCAACGCGCGCAAAGCCGCCAACCGGTTCGGCTCACTACTCCTTGGGAGGGCCACCGATTATTGGCTCCCATTTTCCCTTGCCGATCAGGGCGAGGCCGAGGACTTCGTAATTTTCGTCGCTCACCACCCCATGCTGGGTGGCGGTATAGATGTCGCGCAGGCAGCGTTGCAGCGGATGCGACTGATACAGCGAGGCCCCCCCGCCATAGCGGTAGGCGAAGGTGGTTACTTCCGCCGCGACCTCGGTCACATAGGTCATCGCCGCACGGCATTCGCCCCATTCCACCAGCGACATGCGCGCGCCCTTGTTCGCCGCCGTCCACAACCGGTTCAAAATATCCAGCGACAACAGCCGCGCGCCGGCAAGTTTACAGGCCATGACGCCCAGTTCCTTGTGGAAGGCGCCCCGGTCAGCGAGCTTCACGCCGGTTAATTTGCGTTTCCTGCCGGTGGCCATGGCGGTGATTTCCGACATGGCGCGCTTGGCTACGCCAAGGGCAAAGCCTGCATGGCAGGCCGACACATAGCCATAGGTCGGCAATCGGAACAGCGGTCCACCGCGCGTCACCCGGTTGCGGCCCAACATGAAATCGTCGGCAACGAATACGTTCTCAAGCCGGTAATGCGAGCTGCCGGTCCCCTTCAGGCCGTTGGAAAACCAGTTATCCTCGATGATTACGTCCTTGACCGGCACACAGACCGAACACTGTTGCGGCGCGCCATCAGCAGAGCGGACCGGCGCGCCATCCTTGGCGATTAATGCGCCGGTCGATACCCAGTCCGCATGGTGGATAGCGCTGCCGAACGCCCAGCGGCCCGTAACCCGGTAGCCGCCATCGACCCGCTCGGCAAGGCCCGATGGCACCACAGTTCCCGATGCGCGCGGGATGCGCCCGTTCTTGAAAACCTGCCCAAGCGCGCCCTCGCTAAGCATCCCGCCCAGCATGCCAACCGATGTCGCGCCAATAACCAGGCACCAGCCCGCCGCGCCATCCATCGCGCTGATCGCCTCATAGACCTCGGTCTGGGTCATCGGGTCAGCCTCAAAGCCGCCCAGTTCGCGCGGCACGCACATGTTCAATATGCCGCTAACATACAGCGCGTTGACCGAGGTCATGGCCAGGGTGCGGCCGGCTTCATTTTGCTCGGAGTCGCCCTCAATGATTGCACGGAGCGATTCAGCCTTGGCGAGCAGTTCGTCGCGCTCGGCGATTTGCAGCGGATAAGTCATTATGTATATTTCCTCTTATGGTGATCCCGAAGCGCCAACATCAACCCGCACGGTTTCGATGCGCGAGTTAAGGCCACCTTTTGAAATATCCTTGAACGCGCCCTCAAAGGTCAAGCCAAAGAATGTGTGGCCATCGGCGCCGCCCAGGGTGCAGGCAATCGCCATGCGTTTGCCGGTTTCAATCTTGTGGGTGACTTCGCCGCCTTCCTTCACGCGCAAAAACCCCCGCCGGTTGATCGCCGCCAGCCACACCGCGCCTTCGGCATCCAGACAGATGCCGTCCGGTTCAGCCCCCGCCAGATCAGCAAACACACGCTGATGGGTCAAGGAACCATCCGCCTCGATATCGAACGCAGTCAGCTTGCGGCCCATGGATTCCGCAACGATCAGCTTCTGGCCATCGGGCGTGATCACCGGCCCGTTGGGCACCGCCAGACCATTCGCCACTTCGCGCGCCTTGCCATCCGGCGTCACCAGAATGAGATTGGTCAGCTTCATCTCCGCGCCGCCAAACAGATTATAGCCGAGATTGCCGACATAGGCGTTGCCCTTGGCGTCGATCACCATGCCATTGATGCTGCTGTTCACCAGCTTTGAAATATCTGCATGCAGCACCAGCGCGCCATCCACCAGCCGGTACAGACAGCGATTTTCCATCGACACAATGACCGGCGTTTTATCGGGCAGAAAGCCAATGCCAGATGGCCCATGCGGCACGTCAATAATTTTGCTGCGCACACCCTCCGGCGTCAGCGTATAAACCACCTTGCCAAACGCATCCGAAACCCACAGCCTGCCATCGCGCCAGCGCGGCCCTTCGAGAAACACAAAGCCCTCGGCGAAGGCCTCCAGTTGCATAAGTTTCATGGCGTCCTGCCCCCCTCAGCCTTATCATTCTTGCATGTGAAGTGTGGTGGAAAACTTCAGCTTGCGCCAGCCGTGATTTACCCGGAGGCGCCCTGTTCCGGGCATTGTTTTTACGCTGCCCGCGTGTGTCCGTTCAAAGCAGGATTAGACGTCTGGCGCATTGGCCCCGGCATGCGCTACTTGTATGTTGAACTTTTTCCGAACTTCGTTCAAAGGCATATGAAGATACTCCTCATGTCTGTCCCAGGGCCACCGCCCACGCTGGTGAAGACATCTAACGATTGTGCGAGTGACGATGAAGGGCGACTGAAGAATGGTCCAGAGCACCTCGAATACGGGCAGCTTCTTATAGATTTGCTGGGACTCATATAGCTGGTAGCCCTTAAGAACACCGAACCCGCCATTCGTTCCAAAGATGCTGGAAAGTTTCACGATCGCCTCGTCATGCAACGAGGTTCCGCAACCATAGACAACATGCCCGGCGTCGTGACACCGGAAGAATTCCTGCGCCGCCGGCGATATGCTGCGGCCCTGCGCGAGGCCGGGATTTGCCCTGTGATATTCGGCTATGCCTTCCGCCAGCGTCAGCCCTGAGTTCTGTTCTTCGAATGCGTACATGCTGACACCTGACGCTTGCATTGACCCATGCCCGGTATTCCGTCTCCCATCCTTCGCTCAACGGGCTTTGGATGGCGGCGCTGTCCTCTGCTATGGCGACCCCGAAGCCCCTACATCGACACGCACGGTTTCGATGCGCGAGTTAAGGCCGCCTTTGGGAATATACTTGAATGCCCCCTCAAAAGTCAGGCCTCCAGTTGCATAATTTTCATGGCGTCCTGCCCCTGCTGCTCTCGTTTTTCTTGAGGAGAGTGTAGGGGGAAAACCATTCGATTTGCCAGGAATGATTTGTCCAAATCAAAGTGGACATTTCCCTTTTACAGGATGACGCACCCTGAATTACCGGGGACCATCTGAAAGCAGTCAGTTTTCCGCTTTCTCCCGGCTGTCTACATAGGCCCGAAGCACATTGTTCATGCGGGTCTGATAGCCTTTTCCCGAAGCCCTGAACCATCTGACAATGCCGGCATCGATGCGCAGTTTGATTGCCAGTTTGCGTTCAGGGATTCCTTTCACGGCCTGCGTCCAATCCAGGTCCTCATGCACATCGTCGGGATCGGCGGCAATCGACGCCGCAAGCTCGGTTTCGCTCATCGCATCCAGCTTTTGCCAATTAGTGCGTGATACGCCAGTACGCCGCATTGCCGTTAATTCAGTTGCCGTATAGCGCGCCGTATTTGATTTTTTCTTCATCTCTTGCTCTTCGCATGGTGATGATCCGAATCCTGTCTTCCCGCCATGTCCAAACCACTGCTATCAGCCGCCCCTCAATCTCGCCAATGCTAAGCCATCGCTCCTCACCGGGACGATGCGCCGGATTTGTTATCAGTAGCCGGCCATCAAACAACAAATGGGCATCGACGAAATCAATCCCGCGCACCTCAAGGACACTGCGTTGCTTGGCCGGATCCCATTCGAACTCCACAGAGAGCGTACCCCCAACTGTACTGTCATGGCAAGAATTTTAAACGATGGCGCTGATCGCCCATTATTTAAAAGCGAAACGATTCTTTCTGATCTGTTCTAAACAACATAATGGTTCATGTTATGCTCTAAATGGGCAAGCATCTATCTGCCGGCGATTGTTCAGCCAACTTTTTAGTTTCAGTAGCAAGCAATAACCAACTGCGAGAAAATAACATGAACGATATCGCCCTGCGCTCTGCCACCGAACTTACCGCCATGCTGCGCAACCGTGAAATCAGCAGTGTTGAAATGCTGCGGCATTTTCTCAGCCGCGTGGAGCGACTTAATCCACCCCTGAACGCCATTGTCGCCATGAATATTGAGGCGGCGATGGCGCGGGCTGCTGAAGCCGACAAGGCGCGAGCCGCCGGGCAATCCTGGGGGCCGCTGCATGGCCTGCCGATGACCATCAAGGACAGCTTTGAAGTCACCGGCATGCCCACCACCAGCGGCGCGCCGGAATTGCGCGATCATCGCTCTAAGGAAAATGCCGTGGCTGTGCAGCGCTTGCTGGATGCGGGCGCCGTTATTTTTGGCAAAACCAATGTCCCGCTCTATGCGGGCGATCTGCAAAGCTATAACGCTGTGTACGGAGTAACTAATAATCCATGGGACACATCGCGCACGCCGGGCGGCTCAAGCGGCGGGGCGGCGGCGGCGGTGGCGGGGGGTCTCTGCGGCATGGAACTGGGCAGCGACATTGGCGGCTCGATCCGCATCCCCGCCGGGTTTTGCGGTATCTATGGTCATAAACCTAGCTGGGGCCTGGTTCCTGGGCGTGGCCATATTCCCGGTCCGCCGGGAAGCCTGTCGGTGGACGACATCGGTGTTACCGGCCCAATGGCCCGATCACCGGAGGATTTGGCGCTCGCCTTGAATATAATCGCCGGACCTGATCCGCTGATGGGGCTGGCGCGCCCCGCCGGACTTCCCGCCGCATCTGATAAGCCTCTAAAAGGATTGCGTATCGCCGCCTGGATTGATGATCCCGTGTGCCCGGTGGATCGCACCGTTGGCGATCGTTTACAAAGCCTGCTGGATACGCTCGCCAAGGCAGGCGCCATTGTCAATGACAGGGCGCGCCCGGATATTGACGCGCGCCGCGCCTTTGGCGTCTTTGCGCAATTGGTGATGGGGGTAATGGCGGCGGGATTTCCCGAGTCCGCGCTGAACAGATTTCGTGAAATCGCCCAGTCGTTCGATCCCAAGGATATGAGCTATGCCGCGCGCTCGGCGCTCGGCGCAATCCAGACCCACCGGCAATGGCTGTCCGCCAACGAGGCGCGTCATCGCATCCGCGCCAAATGGACGGAACTGTTCAGAGACTTTGATGTGCTGCTGTGCCCGGTGACGCCGACGGCGGCAATTCCGCACGATCACAGCCCCAGCCAGAGAACACGGCAAATCGAAGTGAATGGAAAACCATTCCCCTATATGGAGCAAATTTTCTGGGCCGGCATTATCGGCATGGCCTATTTGCCCTCAACCGCTGCGCCGGTTGGCCGCACCCCAGCGGGTCTTCCGGTTGGGGTGCAGATTGTTGGCCCGTATTACGGCGATCTCACCACCATCCGGGTGGCCGGGTTGTTGCGCGATGTCATTGGGGGCTTCGTCCCGCCGCCAGGATATGCGTGAGAGCGATCAGCAGGTAACTGGATCAAACAACAGGCTATCGGATATCGGCGCTTGCAACGCCGCAAGCTGGCCGCCTAATATCAACCAGTCAGACGAGGCCAACGCTCCGTTAAATTACGTAGCCATCAATGCCAGATATTCTGGCGACGGACAGGCCGTGATAACCAACCCATAACGAGGTCGCCATGAATATTGATATCAGCGGTAACTGCGCCAGTCCGCTGGGTGCAGTAAAGGATGCTTTTGCCAGCAACTTTTCGCTCAATAATGACGTCGGCGCCTCGGTTGCGGTGGTCAAGGATGGCGAGTTGATCGTCGATCTGTGGGGCGGGCATCAGGACGTTGCGCGCACCACACCCTGGGCGCGCGACACCATCATCAACGTGTTCTCAACCACCAAGACGATGAGTTGCCTGTCGCTGCTCGTGCTCGTCAGCCGCGGCTTGGTCGATGTCGATGCGCCGGTGCAAAACTACTGGCCTGAGTTCGGCCAGAACGGCAAGCAGGACGTGCTGGTCCGGCACCTGCTGTCGCACACTGCGGGTGTGCCGGGGTGGGATCAGCGCCTTGAACTCACCGACCTGTACGACTGGGACAAGGTTACCAACCTGCTCGCCGGGCAGGCGCCCTGGTGGACGCCGGGCTCAAAGTCAGGCTACCACGCCGTCTCCCAGGGCAATCTGGTGGGCGAAGTCGTTCGCCGGGTGGATGGGCGTTCTGTCGGCCGGTTTTTTGCCGAGGAAATCGCCGGGCCGACCGGAGCGGACTTTCACATCGGGCTTGGCGCCGAGCATGACAGTCGCGTGGCGCCGGTTATTCCAGCGGCGCCGTTGCAGTTCGGCGGCGGTAGCGATGGCCGCCAGCCTGACCAGAATTCGATCCCCTATCGCGCCATGAACCCGCGCCTGGTGGCCGAGGCGTCCTGGGAAATTCCATGGCGTCGCGCCGAGATTCCAGCGGCCGGCGGGCATGGCAATGCGCGCAGCGTGGCGCTGGCGCAAGCGGCGGTGTCGCATGGCGGGTCACTGCGCGGCGTCAAACTGCTGTCCGGCAAGACCATTGATCGCATCTTCGATGTGCAGGCGGTCGGGCGTGATCTGGTGATTGGCATTGGCGTCACCTTCGGCGTTGGCTACGGCCTCAGCTCGCCCCGCGCCCCGATCAGCCCGAATGCCCGCGTATGCTACTGGGGCGGCTGGGGCGGCTCGCTGGTAGTTAATGATGTTGATGCCGGATTCACCATGGCCTATGTCATGAACCGCATGGGCGAAGGCACTGTCGGCGATGACCGCGCGCACACTTTGCTGCGGGCGATCTACGCGTCCCTGGGGTAAAGCTGATCGTCCAGGCGCGGCCGCGTGTGGCATGGGCAAACCTAAAATCATCCCGCGCTAAACCGCATGAACCTGTATGCCCCGGCTTTCCTTGCCCTTGGGCGCAGGTTTGATCTTGATTTCCACTTCCTGATTGAGGCGCACCAGCAGGTTCAGCAGCCGGTCAACGGAGAAATCCAGAAACTTGCCATTCATCAGCGCCGAGACATCCGGCTGCTTAAGGCCAAGTATATCCGCCGCTTCTTTTTGTTTCAGGCCGCGTTTCTTGACGATCGTGTATATGCGATGCGTCAGTTGCGCCCTGGTGAGCATTTCATCCGCATCCTTGAGGCCAATATCGGCAAACACATTGCCGCTGCCCCGGGTTATTTTCAGCTTCGCCATATCGTTATTTTCTGCCTTGATAATCTTCTTGCGCCCGTTTCAGCCTTGTATAGATAAGCTCAATCTCATGTTGGGGCGTCTTGACGCCACGTTTCGATTTCTTCTGGAACGCATGCAGCACATACACAATGCCAGCGAACCGCACAGTATAAATAGCGCGGTACGTGCCGCCGTCATAATTCTCTACTACTTCCAACACACCAGCCCCGCCAAAACCTTTCAGGGGCTTTGCATCCGCAGACTTATCCCCCATTTGCGCCAGATATAGCGCATAGCCCATCTCTTTGATTACCTGTTCAGGAAACTCGCAAAACTGCTCCTTACTGTCCCCTATCCAGTCCAGAAGTTTGGGCGGAATCACGACGGTCTTTCCGAATATAGTGATATTACTATAATTGACGGTGATTGTCTATAGGCTTGCGTCAGTGTAAAAAACGCAAATCACCCCGCCCATTCCGGCGCCAAAAGCCCCATGGAGATGACCATTTTCACGGCTTCTTCGACGCGCATATCCAGGGTGACAGGGAAAAAACAGGATCAGACTCGATTAATTTGACTGTTTAATCGAGTCTGATCCGCTTCGCATTTCCACCTGCTCAAATCCGCTTACGAAACTTCCAAGCCCTTCAGATCGCCATCCGCGCGCCATTGCTGCAGGATATTGAAAAACTCCTCCGCGCCGCCACCATAGGAGCCAGCGAGAAAGCTGTTCCCTGTCAGCCCCTGTTTACCCTCGTTGTTGTAATAGCCTGGCGTGCATTCCGCATAATAGCGCGCGCCAAGACGCGCCTTCACCCGCATCGTGTTGACCCAATCGGCCTCTGCCTGTGCAGTGGGTTCGATGGCCCTGACATTGCGGTCCCTGCCGTGTTTTATGACATAAGCGATATGCAGCGCCTGCTCGTTCAGCATGTGCGTAAAGTTTGGCGGAAAGCCTGACTGCGTAAAGCCCATGAAGAAACAATTTGGGAAGCCATGGGTGTAAAAGCCATGAAAAGTAGAAAGCCCGTTGGCCCACTTTCCGCCCAGCCTCACCCCATCGCGCCCAATGATGTCGTATCCGGAGCGCTGCGTGTAATTGGAGCCGACTTCAAAGCCGGTGGCGAATATCACGCAATCAACTTCATATTCCTTGCCGTCCACCACAACGCCTGTTTCGGTCACATAGTCCACACCCTTGCCGTTTGTGTCCACAAGGGTAACGTTGGGGCGGTTATAGGTGTCCAGATATTTGTCATCAAAGGTCGGGCGCTTGCAGAATTGCCGGTAATAAGGCTTGAGCGCCTCCGCCGTTGCCGGGTCCTTCACAATAGCCGCGGCGCGCGCGCGCACCTGTTCCATCTTCTCAAAGTCAGCAAGCTCGGTAAGCGCCGCTCTCTCTCTCGGTGACAGGTTCAAATCCTGTTGGGTTCCCATCATCCCGGTTAAATTGCGGAAGATGTGGGTCCAGCCGTCGCCAACCAGGTCTTCATCCTGATGCCCGCCGGCCAGCAGAATGTTGAAATTGTCGATGCGCCGTTTTTGCCAGCCCGGTTGCAGGCTTTTTGCCCATTCCGGATCGGTGGGACGATTGGCGCGCACGTCAACCGAGGATGGCGTACGCTGGAACACATACAATTGCTTCGCCGCTGCGCCAAGGTGCGATATGCATTGGATGGCGGTGGCGCCGGTGCCGATGATCGCCACACGCTTGTCCTTGAGGCCGGTCAGATTGCCATTGGAATCGCCACCCGTATAGGCGTAGTCCCAGCGGCTGGTGTGAAACGTGTGGCCCTTGAATTTCTCAATGCCCTCAATCCCCGGCAGCTTTGGCTTGTTCAGCGGCCCATTCGACATGGCCACATAACGCGCCTTCATCCGGTCGCCGCGGTTGGTGGTGATGATCCACTTGGCGTCATCCTCATCCCACTCCATCCCGGTCACATCGGTCTGGAAGCAGGCATTCGTGTACAGATCATATTTTTGCCCGATCTTGCTGCAATATTCCAGTATCTCCGGCGCGTGGGTGTATTTTTCCTTTGGGATGAAATTCATTTCTTCGAGCAGCGGCAGGTAGATATAGGATTCAATATCGCACGCGGCGCCCGGATAACGGTTCCAGTACCAGGTGCCGCCAAAATCACCGCCCTTTTCAATAATGCGAAGACTCTTGACGCCTGCCTCGCGCAGCCGCGCGCCAGCCAGCAGCCCGCCGAAACCGCCGCCGATCACCAGCACTTCGACTTCATCGAACAGCGGCTCTCTGGTAAATCCGGGATCTACATAGGGGTCATTGATGAAATGCGCGAACTGATCCGTGATCTCGCGATATTGGGCGTGGCCATCATCACGCATGCGTTTGTCGCGCTCAAAGCGGTACTTCTCACGCAGCTGGTCTGGATCAAAGCCCAGTTCGGCGGGCGACTTCGGCTTGTAGGCAGACCCTGTGGTTTGCTGGCTCATCTTCCTCTCCCTTGTTTAACGGATTTCAGGCAATGCCGCACATGGCCCTTACAGGCCTTACCCTCGCATAATTTATATGCAATCTGACGCTATATCAGGTAGTGCAATTACCGCAAGCGCATAGTCGGCGCTAACAAAACTCGATTAACCCTATCGCCAAAGTGAGTCCATCCAGTCATGATCAAGAATAGCTTGGTCATAATATTTTTAATAAAATTGGCCTAGCATTTGAAATCAAGGGATAATTTGTGCTAGATTCAACCATCATTTACGTCGGGCGCTTTCTGATATAACCGTTTAAGTACCTCCAGCAGAGGATTGAGGCGAAAGGAGCAAGAGCGTAGTAAATCAGATCGAAGGGCTAGTCGATAGCAAGATCACGCCCCGTTTTAACCACATGGACGAGGAGTTGAAACGGGTTAACGATACGCTGGCTGGTCTTGGTGGAGATATAGCTGAGCTTCGGTCCGCGATTACGGACCTTACCGGTGCCTTAAATGCCCTTAGAGGCACAGTGTTGGGAGCCGTGTAGCGTCCGGCGCCATTCAGCGGATTAGTAGGATAACCCAATGATGTCTGCACCGGATGGGCATGAAATTATTTCTCTCGAAGCTCTGGATAATCTCACGATAAAGGATGGCGCGCTGTATTGAAAAGGGAGGATGCTTACGACCGAGGTCGAGTTGCGCCTGTCTCGCACCCAAAAAATCATTGGCAGTGTGCTCTCGGCCCTGGTTGCCGCCGCAGCTATCGCCGGCCCGCCAATCGCCTATCTTGCGGATCTCGATATTATCTGCGAACACACGAAAAATTCATTGTTCCTCTGCCCGATTGACAATGCAGCTTCAAAGGACCGGGTGCGAAATAGCGTATTGGAAAAAGAAAAAACACCTGCTCCTTGATATATAAATCACCCCAGCAGGCCGAAGGAATTTATCTCAGGCTTATAAGAGCTATTGCGCTCCGTTTGATGCGACTCTGGCGCATCCAGTGACGCCAGGATGGCGATGACGCTTGGTGAAAGTATATTTGCGCTATGCCCTAACGCGGCAAGATTACTGGCGCCGGATGCGGCGCCCCTCAGACTGCCGGTCCATGCGCCATTGGCGGAGCGGGTTGCAGGAGTCCATTGCGGTTCATAAGGCTCATTATTGGGGGGGGCATTGGGGGACTCATATGGCGCCGCCAAACTAGCGACGTTAATATCCGGCGCCACCGCACGCGCCAGCCGCGCGGCGGCCCCGGCCGGCGGTGGCGTATCCCTGCGCTCAGTCAGAAAATTGACCACCTGGGCAACGCTTCGCGCCTTGCCATTCGCTTCAAAGAAAATTCCGTGATTGGCCTGCGCTGCTTCCGGGAACATTTTCGCGGCGTAATGGGCTGGATTGTTTTCCGCCGCCGAAATCAATTTCGCCGCGCCGCCCGCCCCCATCACATGGGCCGTGTAAAGCTCACCATCGCTGACCGGGCGCTCAAGCCGGGATTCTAACCGGCGCCGGTTTTCAGCGGTGAGTTCGCCCGCCATCAAAGACGCGGTTTTTGGATCATTGCGCAGGGCAAGAATTGCCTGCCGGGCCAAGGGATCGGGCACTTGGTACCTGCCATCCGCCACCTGAATGCTGGCGGCCTCGGCGCTAAGACCATGCTCAGAGCCATGCCGTTTCACCATGCCAAGCCAGGTCTGTCCGGTAAACTGGAACAAGCCGCTGGCGCTGCTGGTCCTGGCGCGCGCCTTGGGATTCAGGCTGCTTTCCCGGGCGGCGGTGTCCAGCAGGTAATCAAAATCCGCGCCCACGGCGGCGCTTGCATCCCGCAGGGCTTGTGTAATACCCATATGACGGGCGGGGCTGAGTGCGGCAATCGTGTGTGGCATGGACGCTCCTTAGACCATTTCCTGGTCAGGTTGCTTCGACCTGACTAGGAAATGGTCTAGCCCCTACACTAGCAAGTCATGTGCCAGCGGGATTTGCTCGCGTCCTCTAATATGTTCATATATTGTTCTTGCTGATTCCAACCACGTTCAGGCCCCGTCTCCCATGCATAAATTCATCTCCGTCCGTGGCGCGCGCGAGCACAACCTGGCCAATGTGGACGTGGATTTGCCGCGCGACTCGCTGATCGTGGTCACCGGGCTGTCCGGCTCCGGCAAAAGCTCGCTGGCGTTCGACACCATCTATGCCGAGGGTCAGCGGCGCTATGTGGAAAGCCTGTCGGCCTATGCGCGGCAATTTCTGGAAATGATGCAAAAGCCCGATGTGGATCACATTGACGGATTAAGCCCGGCGATTTCCATCGAACAGAAAACCACCTCGCGCAATCCGCGCTCCACGGTCGGCACGGTGACGGAAATTCATGACTATATGCGGCTACTGTTCGCGCGGGTTGGCGTGCCCTATTCGCCGGCTACCGGCCTGCCGATTGAAAGCCAGACGGTCAGCCAGATGGTTGACAAACTGACGGCGCTGCCTGATGGCGCGCGGCTGTATCTGCTGGCCCCGCTGGTGCGCGGGCGCAAGGGCGAGTACCGCAAGGAGCTGGCCGATCTGATGAAGCGCGGCTTTCAACGGGTCAAGATAGACGGGACGTTTTTTGACATCGACGCCGCGCCGGCGCTGAACAAGAAGATCAAGCACGATATCGATGTGGTGGTGGACCGCATCATTATCCGCCAGGACATGCAGAGCCGCCTGGCCGACAGTTTCGAGACGGCGCTGGAGCTTGGCGATGGCATCGCCGTGGCGGAAATGGCGGATGGCGAAGCGGAACGGATTATATTCTCGGCCAAGTTCGCCTGTCCCGTATCGGGCTTCACCATTGCGGATATCGAACCGCGATTATTCTCCTTCAACAATCCATTTGGCGCCTGCCCCGCCTGTGATGGATTGGGCACCGAAATGGTGATCGATCCGGAACTGGTGATCCCCGATGAAAATCTGAGCCTGCGCAACGGCGCCGTGGCGCCCTGGTCGCGGTCGTCCACTGGCTATTATTTGCAAACCCTGGACAGCCTTACCCGGCATTACAAGATTTCGATGACGCTGCCCTGGAAAGAAATTCCCAAAACAGCGCGCGAAGCAATTTTGTATGGCTCGGGCGAAGAGATCATCAAGATGGCCTATGTGGATGGGGCCAGAAAATATCAGATCGCCAAACCGTTTGAAGGCGTGATCACGAATATGCAGCGCCGCTATCGCGAGACCGACAGCAACTGGACCCGTGAGGAAGTCGAAAAATACCAGCGCGTCACCGCCTGCGATGTCTGTAACGGCCACCGGCTGAAACCCGAGGCGCTGGCGGTGAAACTTGCCGGCTTGCATATCTCGCAGGTCTCGCAAATGTCTATCCGGCAGGCCAAGCAATGGTTCGATACATTGCCAAAGACGCTAACATCACAACAACAGGAGATTGCCGCGCGCATACTGAAGGAAATTCGTGAACGGCTGGGATTTCTGAATAATGTCGGGCTTGAGTACCTTACCCTGGCGCGCAATTCTGGCACCCTGTCCGGCGGCGAATCGCAGCGCATCCGGCTGGCGTCACAAATCGGCTCGGGCCTCACCGGCGTGCTGTATGTGCTGGATGAACCCTCGATCGGCCTGCATCAGCGCGACAATGCGCGGCTGCTGGTGACGCTGAAAAATCTGCGTGATCTCGGCAATAC